>JANNHK010000024.1:0-15863 GCA_031404355.1 Actinomycetes bacterium | reverse complement strand
GGAGTCTCAATCATGACGGTCGCACGCTCGAAGGGACTGACGTTCGATGTAGTCGTCACGATGGGTGTAGAGAACGAACTCTTCCCGTCACCTCTCTCTGATGACTCGGAGGAAGACCGCAGACTGCTGTACGTGGCGATCACCCGAGCGCGACACGCGAGCTACCTCACGATGGCCCGGTATCGGAACGATGGAACCTCATACACCGGGGGAGGAGACTCGGTCATTTCCCGAAGTCGATGCAACTTCCTCTCACAAGCCGGTATCACGCCTATCGACGGCGAAGCCTTTGTCAACGAGCGTCTTCACCGGTAGATGTAACACCGCTCTCGTGACCTTGAAGGGAGGGTCACGAGGTATGAAGCGACGAAGGAAGAAGCGCACTGTGAAGCGTGGTGGTCGTCCCTACATCGCTCGGGTCACGTACCGGGAGGCGATGGACCTAGACGCCATCGCACAGCATCTGTTGGACATCGTCCATCAAGCGGCTCCGAGTGATGTCACGCGTTGGGCTCGGCTCGGTCAGGACTGCCGCGCGAGCTCTACGGCAACAACGTCGACCACACCAAGCGCGACCAGGCTGCCTAAAGCGCCCAGCAGACGGTCTGCTCAGAGACAGAGCGCTTCGTTCTTGACACGACAAACGTCAAGTGTCGTGGTACTCAGTACAACGCTCCGGCGCCTGCCATCTGGAGAATCTCATCGAACGCGGCATTGACGTGAGGGTTTGAAAGCTGCGCGATTAGCTCCACTTTTTCGCACTCGTACGGGAACTCCACCCGCTCGGTTCCGCGTGAGTCCTGTTCAACTCGACGGTGCCCACTCCAGCAGCTGCTGGAAGGTCGGGCGGTTGGTCGACCGCATTGTCTCGGGGATGAGTCCCGGCTGGAACGTGGTCCGCCGGCCTTCCCGGAGCCACGTCGCTGGTTCGGGCCCGTACTGGGCCGCGAGTTCGCCTGCGACCTGATCGACGACGGCCCACAGCGACTCGCGACAAGCGTCGATCGACCCACTCCCGCAGTACGAAAGGTTGAACGGCCCGTCGACGTCGTCGCCCAGCAGCGTGCGTAGGTCCTTGTCGATGAAGCTGTCGCCGGCGTCGTCGTTGAGACTGCGCCGGTCGTCGAGCGCGGTCAGCAGATCGCCGGTGAATACCGTGCCCATCACCGCGCCCGCGAGTGGTTCGAGGAGGGCGTCCATGATCGCCGGACCGGACTCGTCGTAGAAGCCGTCGTCGTCACGGTCGACGGTCGGTGCGTCGTCGGCCACCCAGTCGTCGAGCACGGCCACGACCTCGGCGGCCAACTCGCTCGGCGCCTCACCACCCGCGAGGACCTCGCTCACGACGGGCCACACCGGTGACGACGTGTCTTCGGTTGCCGACCGATTCATGATCCCGACCACCCCGGCGAGATCCGCACTCTCGGGCCACTGGTCGAACAGTTCGACCCGGTGCACCGAGCCGAACGGGGTGTCGTCACCGTGCATCCACCCGGGTGCGGCCTGGTTGTTCCAGTTCAGCAACCGGCCCGACGGGTGGCCGACGGCATGCGGGTACTCGTCTTGGTCGAGGAATCCTGTCCATTCGTACTCGCCGGTGCCGAGCGTGGGCAGCCGACGGTCGAGGCCGTGCGCGCGCTCGGGAAGATAGCCCGATGCGAAGTAGGCGATCTCGTCCCGGTTGGCGTAGCCCCAGTTGAACGTGAAGCCGAACTTGCCGGCCGCGGTGAAGAAGTCATTCGCCGTTTCGGCGTCGCCCTCGGTCATGTCTTTCAGCGCCGCGAGGTTGAGCCCGTCGCGCCCGAACGTCGACCGCTTTCGTGTCAGCGCGACCGGTTGCCCCTCCGAGAGCGCGGTGCCGATCACGGGGCCGTGCACCGATGTCGGATAGACGATCGGCGCATCATTGAGCGTGCCCGCGTCGAACGTCTCGAACGGGACGCACTCGCCGTCGAACATGTAGCTGCCCGACTCGCGCGTCGGCTCCGACCCGTCGGGCTCGCACAACACCTCGGCGAACACGTCGCGCACGTCCTGGTTCGCGGAGGTGAGGCTCCACGCGTAGTCCGCGGTCCGCCCGATCAAGATGTACATCGCAAGTCCGGGTACCGCCGCCCCCTGCGCCTCGATCCCCGGCCCGCTCAAGTGGATCTGCTGCACGATCTCGGGGTAGTAGTAGCCGAGCTGCGGTCCCATCACCGCGAGCGTCGTGCCGTTCTCGGAGCGCTCCGGATCGACCATGAGCCAGTTCGACGCCTGGCGCGCCGGCACCGGCCCCGCCGCGGGATAGAACAGCGCCGGCTCGACCACGGGTGCCGAGCCGGCGGCCGGCGCGAGCGGGTCGAGTGAAATCACCGAGCCCGCGTCGATGACCGCGGAACCGGTGACGTCACCGCCGGTGAAGATCCCGTAGTCGAAGCGCTCTTCGATGGTGGTCGGGGCCTCGGGGTCGTCGAACAGCATGGCATCCTCCCATGCGGCTCGACCCTGCTCTTCGCCCAACGCGTCGGTCAACGTCGAGAGGAACTCGGCGTTCGCGGCTTCGCTGCCGCCGCCGGCGCCGAAGATCGAGCCGATGAACGCGGTGACGGCAATGACGTCGTTGACCGTCGCCGGTGGGTGGTCGAGGTTGTTCGCCTGCCAAAACGCCGTCATCCCGTCGGCATACGCCTGGGCGTCGGCGATGATCTCCTCACCCTCCTCACCGTACGTCTCGCGGATGAGATCGACCTGGTCGGTGACGAGTTGTTCCGCCGCCTCGCTCGGCACGAAGTTTTGCGCGGTGACGACGATTTCGAACGCGTCGAGTCCGGGCACGTCGGCGACCGCGGCCCGCGCCGCGTCGCGGCCGAACTGCACCAACAGGTCACGATCGCGCGCCGTTACCCATCCCGCACCGAACGCGAGGTCCTCGCGCGTTTCGCCGGTGACGTGGGCGATCCCGTACTCGTCGTAGACCACCGTCGTGCCCTCGCGCGGTACCGGTTCGTCGACGGTCTCTCCGACCGGCTCGAAGTTCTGGGGGAGGTACAGGTTTTCGATGTCGGCATCGGTCACCTCGCCGCGCAACGGGGTGAGGCCGTCGTACAGCGGGAGCTGGTCGAGCGAGTTGGCGGTCGTCGGTATCCCGCCGTAGTTGCCCGGCGGCAGGATGTAGAAGGCGCGATCGTCGATCGGCTCCGCGGGGGGATCGGGTGCGTCGCTCTTCGGGGTCGTGCTGTCAGAGTCGTCGCCGCTGCAGGTCGCGGCGACGAGCGCCGCCACCAGAACGAGCGCGATTCGGCCCATTGCGACGCGACCTCCGTGAGCCGTGCGTGTCGACATCGAGCGCTCCCCTCCGGCCTGCTGTGCGGACACTACGCGACCGGCTCTGCGGTCGGCCACGACGCCGCACGCGATGCGGTAGCTCGTCGTCTTCGCCCACGGTTTCGCCGGGAACCCGGACGTGTACGAGGGTTTGCTCGTGGAGTGGGCCCGAGCGGGTCGTTGTTGACAGTCCCTACCCGTTTCGAGCCAAGATTGGGCGGCCGGCGGCTGCGGGGGCGATGTGACGGCGTTTTTCGAATATCCGAGTGGCGAGACGATGCGCACGGGCGCGGGCGCGTTCCTCGCCGGCGCCGACGCCGACGCGTTGGCAACGGTGCTCGCGCACGCTCGAGGCGCCGCGCTCGACGAGAGCGCGATGCTCGCCTTTGCGTTCACCCGACTCGACGAGATCACCGGCCTCTCGTCGTAGTCATCGATCGGCTCGGCTGGGGGGGATGAGTTTGGGATCTCGCACGATTGCGCGGTTCTTCGCTGTCGGCCTCGCGCTGATGCTGGCGGCGGGGGCGTGTTCGAGCGGCGACGACGACGCCGCCGCGCCGCCGACGAGCGATGACACCGCCGCGCCGCAGGCTCCGGAGGACCATGCCGTCGGTGTGAGTACCGAGACGTTCGTGTACGCGGAACCCACGATCGCCGGAACCTCGGGTGCCGAGGCGTCCGACCGCGTACTCGAGACGACGATCTTCTATCCCGCCGAGGGAACGCCGGGCGCCGAGCCCGTGCCCGACGCGCCCGCGGATCACGGCGACGGCCCGTATCCCCTGATCGTCTTCGCGCACGGGTTCGGCGCGAGCCCGCAGGTGTACGCGGAGCTCATGGAGGAGTGGGCGCGCGCGGGTTACGTGGTTGCCGCGCCGCGCTTTCCGAACACGAATACCGACGCGCCGGGCGGCGTCGACGCGGGCGACTTCGTGAACCAGCCCGCCGATGTCAGTGCGGTCATTACCGGCGTCCAAGAATCGGCGGCCGGCGACGACGCGATACTCGCCGGTCTGGTGGACCCCGACGCCGTCGGCGTGGCCGGTCATTCGCTCGGTGGCATCACGACCCTCGGCGTCGCCGCGCACTCCTGCTGTCGCGACGAGCGGATCGACGCCGCAGTCGTGTTGTCCGGCGACCCACTCACCTTCCCCGGCGGAGAGTTCGACTACGCGGACGCGCCACCGATCCTGCTCGTGCACGGAACGGACGACGTGTTGGTTCCGTACGAGGCGAGCGTCGGCGTGTTCAACGAGTTGGACGCGCCGAAGGGATTGATGACGATCGAAGCGGGCGACCATGGCGCGCCGATCGCTCCGTCCGGCGCGGCGTTCGACGCGGTCACGAAGACCACGCTCGACTTCTTCGACGGCTACCTCAAGGGCGACACCGAAGCGCTCGACCGCATCGAGGCCGACGGGAAGTCCGAGACGACGCGGGTGGTGTTTGCGGTGGAACCGGGGGAGCAGGTGACCGTTCCGACCCAACCGAAAGTCGATCGAGACCTGCACGCCGAGGTGACACCAGACGCCGGTTTGGTGAACGGCCAGACGGTCACGGTGACGTGGAGCGGTTACACGCCCGGGAACACGATCAACATCGTGCAATGCTCGAACCGTACGGAAGGCGACGCGAGTGCGTGTGACCTCCAGCACGGCAAGATCCTCCAGCCGAATCCCGCCGGGGACGGTTCCCTGCCGCTGGAGATCGTCGTCGGCCCGGTCGGCACCGGCATCTGCGACGCCGACCACGCCGACTGTCAGATCGTCGTCAACGACGGCGGTTCGCTCGACCCCGCGGCCAGCGTCCGCATCTCGATCTCGTTCGCGCCTTCGTGAGAAGTTCCGGGCGGACTGGGGCGTTCCGGGTCGCGGTTGGCGGCCACGACGGGCAGTGAGAGATGACCGACTCGTGGACGATGGTCGCAGAGACGCGCACTGATCTCGCGAGCTACCTCGAGACGTTGACATCCGAGCAGTGGGACGCGCCGTCGTTGTGCGCCGAGTGGAAGGTGCGCGATGTCGTCGGCCATGTGGTCGAGGGCGCGAACAAGGCCGCGATGGGCAAGATGATGGGCGGGATGTTGAAGCACGGTTTCAACATGAACAAGATGCTTGCCTCGATGGCGATCGAAGAGGGCAAGCGCACGCCCGAGGATCTGTCAAAGGCGGTTCGGAAATGGTCCCGATGCGGCCAGAAACTTGCGAGAGTCAACCTGCTCGATCTTCCTCCGTCCATTGGGTTCGAACCCGATGCGCCTCAGCACCAGGAGATCGGTTACGAGGCCGAGTTGTGACTCTCGTTCAGCACTTCACGCCCGCAGGACCCGACCTGACTCCGCGGCAGGTCGTCGCCTCCTTCGCAAATCTCATTTATCCCATCGCCCGGCCTCGTACTCTGAACGCCTGTGATGCTCACGATCTCTTCGACCGTCGCGCCCGCGACCGATCTCGGGTTCCTTCTCCACAAGAACCCGGCCGGGCTGCACGAGCGTGAGTTGTCGTTCGGGGTCGCGCGGGTTTGCTACCCGGAAGCAACCGACGAGCGGTGCACCGCCGCGTTGATCGTGGACATCGACCCGGTTCGTCTCGTGCGAAGCCGCAAGGGCGGACCATGGGGAAGCATGTTCGCGCTCTCGCAGTACGTGAACGACCGGCCGTACGCGGCGTCCTCGTTCCTTGCCGTAGCGCTCAACAAGATGTTCAGCACGGCGATGACGGGCCGGAGTAAGGACCGACCCGAGCTCGCGGCCCAACCGCTCACGCTGGAGGCGCGATTGCCTGTGGTGCCGGCGCGCGGTGGGGAACCGCTTCTGCGCGGGCTGTTCGAGCCACTTGGCTACGAGGTGACGGCGGCGGAGATCCCGCTCGACGACGCTGTGCCTGCATGGGGAGCGAGTCGCTACCTCGACGTTCGTCTCACCGGCGAGGTGGTGCTGAAGGATCTGCTGGAGCACCTGTTCGTGCTGTTGCCGGTTCTCGATGATGACAAGCACTACTGGGTCGGTGATGACGAGGTCGACAAGCTCCTGCGCCGCGGCGGGGAATGGCTCGGAGCCCATCCAGAGCGCGAGCTGATCACGCGCCGCTATCTCCGCCATGACCGCCGGCTCACCGGCGACGCGCTCGCGCGTCTCATCGCTGCCGACGATTCAGCGAGCGACCCGGACGAGACCGCGGAGGCCAACGACATCGAAGAGGCCGAGGTCGAACGACCAGCCCGGCTCAACGAGCAGCGCCTCGCGGCCGTCGCGGGTGCACTCGAAGCGGCCGGCGCGCGCCGGGTCGTCGATCTCGGGTGTGGCCCAGGGTCGCTGCTGAGCGTACTGCTGAAGCAGTCGTGGCTCGACAAGGTGGTCGGGGTCGACGTCTCGTGGCGCGCGCTGGAGATTGCGGCCAAGCGCCTGCACCTACACGAGATGCCGCCCCGGCAAAGGGAACGGATCGATCTTTGGCAGGGCGCACTCACATATCGCGACAAGCGGCTACGAGAGTTCGACGCGGCTGCAGTGGTGGAGGTCATCGAGCATCTCGATCCGCTTCGTCTCGTCGCGTTCGAACGGGTTCTGTTCGGTGACGCGCGACCGGCGACGGTTGTTGTGACGACACCGAACGTCGAGTACAACGCGCTGTTCGAGGGTTTGCCGAATGGTCAGCTACGCCATCGTGACCACCGCTTCGAGTGGACCCGCGCCGAGTTCGAATCATGGTGTGACGGCGCCTGCGAACGGAACGGGTACACCGTGACCCACTCGGGCATCGGCGCGGTCGACGACACGCTCGGCGCGCCCACCCAGATGGCGGTGTTCCGTCGATGAGTACCACGATCACCATCCCCGAACTCTGCCTGGTCGCGCTCGTCGGAGTGTCTGGGTCGGGCAAGTCGACGTTCGCGGCCCGTCATTTCGCGCCGACCGAGGTTGTGTCGTCCGACTTCTGCCGCAAACTCGTCTCGGATGACGAGAACGATCAAACCGCGACAGGACTTGCTTTCGAGGTGCTGCACACCATTGCGGCCAAGCGCCTCGAGTCGGGCCGCATCGTCGTCGTCGACGCGACAAGTGTCCGTCCGGAAGACCGCAAGTCTCTCGTAGAGCTTGCTCGACGTCATCACGTGTTCCCCGTTGCGATCGTGCTCGACGTGGCGCGCGAGGTGTGCCGGGAACGCAACGACACCCGTCCCGACCGTGACTTCGGGCCGCACGTGATCCGCAACCAGCGCAATGCGCTCCGCCGGTCGATGAACAACCTCCACCGCGAAGGCTTCAAGCGTTCCTACGTCCTGCGAGGCACCGAACAGATCGAGGCCGCGACCGTGGTCCGGGAACGACTCTGGACCGACCGACGCGACGCGACCGGCCCGTTCGACATCATCGGCGACGTCCATGGCTGCCACGCCGAGCTCGTCGCGTTGCTGACACAGCTTGGCTGGGATGTGAACGTCGACGGCAGCGACGCCGCGCATCCCGACGGACGCGTCGCCGTGTTCCTCGGCGACCTTGTCGACCGCGGGCCGGCCACTCCGGCCGTGCTACGCCTGGTCATGAACCTTGTCGCCGGTGAGCGGGCGATGTGCATTCCCGGCAACCACGAGAACAAGCTGCAGCGCGCGCTGGCGGGCCGCAACGTCAAGATCAGCCACGGTCTCGCCGAGTCGCTCGCACAGCTCGCGACCGAACCCCCCGAGTTCCGCAATCAAGTCGAGAGGTTCATCGACGGGCTCGTGAGTCACGTGGTCCTCGACGGCGGGAGTCTCGTCGCGACCCACGCCGGACTGCCGGAGAACATGCACGGCCGCGCCTCGTCCGCCGTGCGCGCCTTCTCGTTGTACGGCGACACCACCGGCGAAACCGACGAGTTCGGTCTCCCCGTCCGCTACCCCTGGGCGACCGACTACCGCGGCCGTGCCGCGGTCGTCTACGGCCACACGCCAGCACCCGAAGCGACATGGTTGAACGGCACGATCTGCATCGATACCGGCTGCGTGTTCGGCGGGAAGCTCACCGCGCTGCGCTGGCCCGAACGCGACCTCGTGTCGGTTCCCGCCGCCATGATGTACTACGAGCCGATCAAGCCCCTCGCGCAACCCGTCGAGTCGCGGCGTGCCGATGAGCTCGACCTCGATGACGTGCTCGGAAAGCGCATCATCGAGACGCGACTCAACGGCACGGTCACGATCCGTGAAGAAAACGCCGCGGCTGCTCTCGAGGTCATGAGCCGATTCGCGATCGACCCGCGCTGGCTCGTCTACCTCCCTCCGACCATGGCGCCACCGGCAACCAGCGACCGGTTCGACGTGCTCGAACACCCGACCGAGGCGTTCGAGGCGTTTCGTCGTGACCGTGTCTCGCGGGTCGTGTGCGAGGAGAAGCACATGGGCTCTCGTGCCGTGGCGGTCGTGTGCCGCGACTCGGAGGTCGCAGCCCGTCGATTCGGTGTCCCGGACAGCGCGACAGCGGGTGCGATCTACACGCGCACGGGTCGAGCCTTCTTCAACGACGAGACCCTGGAATCCGCACTGCTCGCCCGTGTTCGCAGCGCGCTCACGACGACAGGGCTGTGGGCCGAACTCGCCACCGACTGGATCGTGCTCGATTGCGAGCTTCTCCCGTGGTCGGCCAAAGCTGAAGAGCTGCTGCGCACGCAGTATGCGTCCGTCGGCGCCGCCGCGACGGCGACTCTGCGCGCCGAGCGGTCCGTGCTCGACGCGACCGCCGCCCGCCTTGGCGAGGCGCAGGTGCTCGCTGCCCGTGCGGGGGAGCGACTCACGATGGCCGAGCGGTTCGTCGACGCTTACCGCCGCTACTGCTGGCCGGTTGACGGACTCGACGGCGTCGCACTCGCGCCGTTCCAGGTGCTCGCGGCCGAAGGCAAGGTTCACGCCCTCACACCGCACCCTTGGCACATGACTCTCGCCGAGCGCCTGGTGGCCGCGGACCCGAACACGTTCAGCGCCACCGCGAGCATCGCCGTCGACCTCGACGATCCGGATAGCGAAGCGGGCGCGGTCGCGTGGTGGGAAGACCTCACCTCCGGCGGAGGAGAAGGCATGGTTGTCAAGCCGCACGACGTCGTTGCCCGCCACGGCACCCGCCTCGCGCAGCCCGGCATCAAGTGTCGCGGGCGTGAGTATCTGCGCATCATCTACGGCGCCGAGTACACGTCACCCGAACAGCTCGATCGGCTTCGCGAGCGCGGCCTTGGACACAAACGAGCACTGGCCATCCGAGAATTCAGCCTCGGCATCGAGGCGCTCGAACGGTTTGTTGCAGCCGAGCCGCTCTACCGCATTCACGAATGCGTCTTCGGGGTCCTCGCGCTCGAGAGCGAACCCGTCGATCCTCGCCTGTAGAGAGGGCCGAGAACCGACGTTCCACACAAGCGGGCTGAACGCGCTCACGCAGCGGCGCGGTCGTCCGGCCGATCGGCCAGCGGCGATCGGCGGGTAGGCTGGTGCCATGACGTCGGCTGTTGATCCCGTTCGTCGCCGAGAGGCTGACCTGACGGAGCAGGAACGCGATCGGCTCGAGCGAGCGCATGCGTTGTTGCGCGAGGCGGTCGCGGAGTACGACCGTTTTTTGGGAGGGACGCTAACTCCCGGCGAGCAGGCTCCCGTGCACGATGCTCGCGAAGTGGCCGAGGCCCAGGCCGCGATCGAGTCGGCAGAGGCCGAGCTGTGGCGACTGCGTGAGGAGCTGCTCGGCTGGCATCGCCCGGCCTGGGCGCAGCGGGCGACGCTCGTCAGTGACTGGTTCTCTGAGGAGGACTCGGTCTACGACGGTCGCACGGACTCGTAGCGCGGCGCGAGCCCTTGCAGCGCGGAGACATCTACCTCGCGCCGTTCCCGTACTCCGACCTCACGGGAACGAAGCAGCGGCCTGTGTGCGTCATGTCGACGACGCATTTCAACCGTGGACCTGATGTCGTGGTGGCCATGGTGACGAGCAGCCGCGCGCGGATCCAGCAGCCGGGCGTTGGTGACGTGCCTCTGGGTGATTGGCAAGCCGCCGGGCTCCTCGCACCCTCGGTTCTGCGCGCCGGCCGACTGTGGACGGCCGAGCAGCGCCTGCTCCACCGGCTGCTCGGCGCGCTCTCGCTCGCGGATCTCAACGCGGTCGACGCCGCGCTGCGGGATGTTCTCGGCTTGCCGGTCGGTCCGTGATTGTTCCCGGACCTGGCGCGGATTACATGCCGGTGTCGTACCTCCATCGGAACGTCGAGCACAACGGCGACGCGGCCGTCGCGCTCGGCGGTCTTGGCCGTCGCACGGAGACTCGGGCGGCCTGGTCACAGCGTTCGCACCGCATCAGCGCCTCCAACGGTAATCGCTCGGCGCGCTCAGCTCACCTTGAGGTAGCGCCGGAGAGCATCGCGGATGACGTCGGAGTTGGTGCGACGTTCCTTTTCGGCGCGGTGGCGCAGGGCTTCGCTCAGCTCGGGATCGAGGCGGACGGATTCGACGGAGGCGGCTGCCGATCCCATGGGCGGTCGTCCGCCGCGCCTGCGAATGATCTCGTCGACGTCGTAGCCCTCTTCGGCCTTGTTCGCCGCGTCGTCGACGAGCGCGTCGGTGATCGGCTTGCCGCTGCGGGTTCGTCCGTGTGTCTTCTTCTTCATCGTCACTCTTCGGGAAGTAGTCGCCGGTACTTCGCTCGCATCGGCATCGCGTGAATCACAAGTTCGTTGTCATCGTCTCGCACGAGGGTCACGACCTCGAGCAGCGCGGCGCTGCGGCTCGGGCCGAGATAGCGAAGTGTTCAGGTCTCGGGGACCGCCGTGTTGGAGACAACGGCGTTGTCGATGGCCCAGCGGGTTGCGGTCGCACGGGTTGAGGTCCCGATTTTCGTGTAGACGTTCTGGATGTGCCGATCGGCGGTTTTCGCGGAGATGAAGAGTCGTTCGGCGATTTCGCGGGTGGTGAGTCCGTCCGCGATCAAGCGGAGAGTCTCGAGCTCGCGTCTGGTCAGCCCGCCGGGTGGTCGATCCGACCCCAGGCGTTCCCGCTCCCGGTGTACCCATTCGATGTGCGCGCGCATATATGGCGGCCTGGTCCAGGTCCATTGCACGACCGGTCGCGGCGGGCTTGGCCATGCTCTCACCGAGTTCCGCTGCCAAGTGGTCGCCGAGCGCTGCAAGTTCGGGGACGTGTTGGGTGCTTGCCGGCAGCTGCGTCATCGCGGCGTAGAGCGTCGCGGCGGCCTCGCGCGAACCGATGCGGTCGAAGAGCGACGGAACACTGGCGAGTGTGATGATCAGCTGCGCGATGTTCCCCGCGCCCTGAAAGGCGTCGATCGCGGTTTCGAACAGCGACAACGCAGCACCGGTGTTACCTCCTTCGGTGTGAAGTCGTGCGGCGTCCCGAGCGAGAAAGCCGCGGAAGAAGTCGACGCCGTGACGGTCGACGATTTCGAGTCCCTCGTCCCACGCGGCGAGCGCGCGGGAAGGATCGGTCTTCGCAAGAGTGGTCCCGGCGATCCAGAGCGCGTAGGCGAGCCAGAACGGGTTGCCGATCTCGCGGGCGGCGGCGACCGCGTCGTCGAGGCGATCGAGCGCCTCGTCAGTACGTCCGGACGCTTGGAGGCCGTCGACGAGGGCAGGGCATGCGAACGCGCGTGAACTGCCGCCGACCTTCGCCGCGGCGGTTGCGAGCTCGACGTATCGGTCGAGGTTTCCCGCGTAGACGTTCGCGAGCGCGCCGATGAAGGTCGACAACCCAGGTTCGCACGGGTCGTACCCGGGCCGGGCTTCCAGCGCGATCGCCCGATCCGTGTGCGCGACCGCGTTCGCGGCGCGACCGACGAAACACGCGTAACCGGCTGCGGCGTAGAGGCGCGGGAGGCGGGGGATGTCGGCGGCGTCGGCTCGTTCGAGGAGGCGCTCGGCCCAGCCGATCGGCTCGAACTGGTGCGCAGATGTACCGATGAGGGCGGCGTGGGCGGCGATGTCGGCGGCGACGGCGAGGTCGCGTTCTTTGCTCCATCCGAACGCCGATCGCAAGTTCGGAAGTTCGCGGGTGAGCCAGTCGACGGCCGGTCGCCAGCCCGGCCCGTTCCAGCTGTCCCAACGGGCAGCGGCCTCCGCCGCGAAGTACCGCGCATGTCCGTCGCGCGCGGCTTCCAACGACGACGCGGCGGCGAGGTTGTCGAGCACGTATTGGCGAATCGTCTCGAGGAGCCGGTAGCGCACCCGACCGTGCGCATGGTCGGCGACGACGAGCGACGAGCGAACCAGGCGGTCGAGCGACTGGAGCAGCTCGACGTCGTCGGCGACGTCGAAGACTCCGACGTACGCCTGGAGATCGAACCCGGCGGTGAATACCGACGCCTGCTCCAACACCACGCGCGCTGCGGTTTCCAGCAAGTCGACCGACCAGCGCACCAGTTCGGAGAGCGACTGCTGGCGTTGTGGCGCGTCGGGTGGCCCTTCGAGCAGGCGGAATCGATCACCGAGGCGATCGCGAACATCAATCACGCCCATCCCGGCCATGCGCGCCGCCGCGAGTTCGATCCCCAGCGGAAGCCCGTCGAGCACACGACAGATCTCGACAACGGCCCGCGCGGTCGCGGGCCCGTCCTCGAGGGCAAAGTTCGGACGAACCTCCCGCGCTCGCGACGCGAAGAGCGTCACGGCCGGCGACGACGAACCGCCGTCAAGCGCGAGCGGAGCGACCCGTATCTCACGCTCCTCGGCGACCCGGAGGCTCACGCGCGAAGTGGCGAGGATCTTCACCTCTCTCGGTCGCGCGAGCAGTGTTCCGACGAGTTCCGCAGCCGCGTCGAGCACGTGTTCGCAGTTGTCGAGCACGAGCAAGAGACGGCGCCCGGAGATCGCGCCGGCAATGGCCTCCGCCATCGAGAGCTGGCCGTGCGGGGCAATGCCGAGTGTTGTCGCGACGACGTCGGGAACAGCCGCGGCTTCGACCACTTCTTCCAGTTCGACGATCCACACGCCATCGGCAAAGTCGCCGGCAAGGGTCGCGGCGACCTCGATCGCCAGTCGGGTCTTGCCCACGCCGCCTACGCCGGTCAGCGTGACCAGCCGTTCCGAACGCACGGCGTCGACGACCGCGCCGAGAAGCTGGTCGCGACCGATGAGCATCCCCGCGTGCTCACGCATGTTCCCGCGCATCGGTCCGACCACGACCGCAGTCTCGCATCGGAGCAAATGGGGAGGTCTCCCGATGCGGCGCGGGCGGCGACAGGCAGATCATGGACCCGTCAGCGAGACCGCCACCAGCAGGAGCTACGACCATGACCACCGAAGCAATGGCCAAGACCGAGATCGTCCGCCGCGGCTACCGGGCATTCAACGAAGCCGACATCGCAACGATCAACGAGCTGTGGGCCGACGACGTCACCTGGACGACGCCAGGCGAGAGCACGGTTGCAGGAACCGCTCGCGGGAAAGACGCGGTGCTGGCCCAATACGGTCGCTACGGCGGGGAGACCAACGGGACGTTCAGGGCCGAACTCAAGGCCGTGCTCGAGGGTGACGATGGGCGCGTCATCGGCCTGCACCACAACTCCGCCCGGCGCGCCGACCGTCAGCTCGACACCGACTGCTGCATCGTGTTCGAGGTCGAGAACGGCAAGATCGCCTCGGGTACGGAGCACTTCCTCGACCTGTACAACTGGGACAAGTTCTGGTCGTGAGGTCCAGACCGCGCCGGGTGTTCCGGTCGACCGGAACACCCGGCGCGATCCGCGGCCCGGCCCTTCTGTCTCCAAGGAGCACGTCACCTTCGGCCGGCATAACGCGCCTCGTTCAGAACTCCATCTCGAGGGATTCCGCTTCGTCGGCCAGTGACAGCCAGCGTTCTTCGGCGGTGTCGAGTTGGGTCTGGGCGGCTACCAGGTCTGCGCTGAGGCGCACCAGTTCCGTGTGGTTGGTGCCGGCCGCGACGACGGCGGCCTGCACCGTGTCTCGCTCCTCGACGGCCTCGGCGAGTGAACGCTCCGCGACGGCGAGCTGGCGGCGCAGGGTGCTCGAGCTCTTCTTCGACGCCGGCTTCGCGAGTGGGGTGCTCCGACGCGTCACGGGTGCCGGCTGCGGCACGCGTTGTGCGAGCCATCCGGCAACGCCGCCGCGCACGACGGCGGCGCGCCCGTTGCCGTCGATCGCCAACACCTCGGTGACGGTGCGGTCGAGGAACACGCGGTCGTGGCTGACGACCACGAGAATTCCCGGCCAGTCGTCGAGGAACGCTTCGAGCGCGCGCAGGGTGTCGAGATCGAGGTCGTTCGTGGGCTCGTCGAGGAGCAGCACGTTGGGCTGTTCGATCAACGTGAGCAACAGCTGGAGCCGCCGCCGTTCCCCGCCGGACAGCGTGCTGATTGGCGCGAACTGCGCGTCACCGTCGAACCAGAACTGGCGCATCAGTGTGACGTTGGCGAGCGTCGGCTCGCCCCTGTCGCCGGCGACGGCATCGCGCACGCGCTGATCGACGTCGAGGTCGCGGCCGAGCTGGTCGTAGTAGCCGATCTTGACCGTGCGGCCGGTCTCGATCGAGCCGAGTGTCGGGTGCAACCGGCCCGCAAGGAGATCGAGGAGCGTGCTCTTGCCCGCGCCGTTGGGGCCGACGACACCGACGCGATCGCCGGGTTCGAACGCGTGGTCGAACGGTTCCAGTACCGCGTCATCGGCGCGGGCGTCGGGCCACGAGAAGCCGACGCCACTGACCTCGATTCCCTTCGACCCGAGCCGCGCACTCCCAAACGTCAGGCCGAGGTCACCCTCGCGTGCGCTCGCTTGGGGACCGCGCGCGATCAAGGCTTCCGCAGTCGCGATGCGCGCCTTCGGCTTCGACGTGCGGGCCGGCGCGCCCCGGCGCAACCACGCGAGTTCGCGACGCGCGAGGTTCTTGCGCGTTTGCTCAGCGGTTGCGGCTTGCGCCTCGCGTTCGATGCGCGCCGCGAGATACGCGGCGTATCCGGAACCTCCCGTGCGTTCGTGCGGAACGTGGAGATACGTCGCGCCGCGGTCGATCTCGAGCACCTTGTTGGTGACACGGTCGAGCACGTGCCGGTCGTGGGTCACGAGGATGAGGCCGCCCGCGAACGCCGCGAGCCACTCTTCGAGGTACGCGATGGCGTCGAGGTCGAGGTGGTTGGTCGGCTCGTCGAGGATGAGGGCATCCCACTCTCGTGCGAGCAGGGCCGCGAGTGCCACACGCTTCCTCTGCCCGCCCGACAGCTGGTCGGTCGGCGTGTCGAGCATCCCGCCCATGCCCAGACGCGACAGCATCGCTTCGCCCGGCCATGGCTGCGCCAGCCCATCGCACACCGCCGCCCGCGCGGTGCCGGCCGGCAGCACCGGCAGTTGAGCCAGTGCGCCGACCCGAGTGTTGCGACCCCGGCGCACGATCCCTGCCTCCGGCTCGCGTTCGCCGCTCATCATCGACAGCAGCGTGCTCTTCCCGCAGCCGTTGAGCCCGACGACGCCGATGCGGTCGCCGGCGCTGAGCGTGAGCGACAGATCGGTGAACAGCGGCCGGTTCGGGCGCGACGCCCGGAGCCCTTGCGCATCGATCAGGATCACGGCTTAGGTTACGGCGCGGGC
>JANNHK010000023.1:0-31686 GCA_031404355.1 Actinomycetes bacterium | reverse complement strand
ACTGCGGATACGCTCGATCTGCGTGCGCTGCAAGTGAGCGCCGGATGCCTCCAGGTCGTGGTCATCGGCGTGCGGCACACACCGGTTGCGCCCATGAGACTTTGCCCAGTACAGCGCCGCGTCGGCGGCGCGGAAAAGCTCATTTTCGCTCAAGCTTGGCCGAAACTCCGCGACACCTGCCGACATGGTCAACGATCCGACCGTGGCGAACGGCTCGTCGCCGATCGCCCGGCGCGCCCGCTCTGCCGCCGCCTGTGCCGAGCTCGCATCGCATTCAGGTAGGAGCCATGCGAACTCCTCGCCGCCGATCCGGGCGAGCGTGTCCTCGTCCCGTGCCAGTCTGGTGAGGCGGGCGGCGGCCTCGACCAGCACGCGGTCCCCGGAGAGGTGACCGTGGATGTCGTTGACGCTCTTGAAATAGTCGAGGTCGATGATGATCAGGCTCAGCGGGTATCCGTGGCGCCGGGCGCGCTGAGTCTCTCCGTGAAACCGCTCGAAGAAGAAGCGGTGGTTCGCGAGCCCGGTCAAGGGATCAGTCGCGGCCTGCGCCGCGAGCTTGGCCTGAGCCTCCGCGCTCGCGATTCCGAGCGCCACCAGTTCCGCGAACCGCTCTAACCGACCCTCCGTCGCGGGACCGAGGGGCGCAGCGTTGGTCGTGGCGGCCATCATGACGCCCCACAGGCGGCCACCGACGCGCACGGGCGCCGCCACGGCGCTGCGGTAACAGCTGGCGGGATTAATCGGGCCCACGGACTCGTCGGCGAATGACTCGTAGTCGCTGACACGTGCCACCCGTCCGGTTCGCGCGACTTGTGCGAGCGGCCCCGGGCCCTGTGTCGAGAAGTTGGCGCCAGCGGCCGGCCGGTGGGGCCCCCACCATCCCACGGGCACGGCACAATTCGGTTCGTACCGGGCAACGACCCCACATTGCACCCCGAGCAGGTTGGCGACCTCCTTCGCCGCCTGGGCGAACACGACCTCGGACACCGCCTCCGCGGCGATCCGGGTGGCGACCCGTCGTAGGGCCGCCTGCTCGGCGGCCAGCATGTTTGTCTCCTCCAAACGCTGAACAGTCTCTTCCTGCAGGCGCGCGTTGGCGAGGGCGAGCGTCGCGAGGCCCGCCAGACTGCGCGCGGCCTGGCGCTCCGCGGTCGAGAAACGCCGAGGGTGCTTATAGATCCAGACCAATGTGCCGAGCAACACCAAACCTTCGCCGGCGCGAATCGATGGGTGTTCGAGGCGCACGCCGAGTACCGCACCGGACCCGAAACGCTCGACGACGGCGGGTGGCACGGCGTGGTCGTTCGCGACGTCCTCGATGATCAGGAGGGGTTCGAATTGGGCGACCTGGAGCTGGCAGATCGGCAGCCTCGTCGCCACCTTCCCGATGTTGCTCTCCAGAAGCGCCCTGCGCTCCGGGCAGGTCTCGGTCGTGAAAACGTCCGTCACGACCTGGTCCTCCGCGCGGTGGGCGTGGCAGGTGACGCGGTCGGCGGCAAGGGCACTCAGGGCGGCCTCCGCGATGCCTTGCAAGATCGCCGCAAGGTCCGGCAGGCCACTCAGGCGTGCCGCTGCATCGACGATCTGTTCTGCGCGCTCGGAATCCGATCCACTCAACGAAGCCTCCATTGATCCGAACCTTCAAAAGTCTATCGGCCCTTCGGACCGGAGCCTTGAGGACGCCGAGCGGAAACGATGTGCATGTAGAGGCGGTTCTTGACACGTGGTCGCAGGCCGCCGCGAGCCGGCGTTCACAAGATTGAGGTTTGGCCGACACCATTCATCGACCCATCCGTAAGTTGGGGCTGCCTAGCGTCGCCCCGTACACACACTCACTTGGAGGGTACGGTGCAGCTCAAGAAAGTTCTCGGAGGCCTCACGGCCGGCATCGCCGCCGTCGGGATCTCCGCAACCGCCGCGCTCGGCGGTTCGACGGTGGTCGACGGCCCCATGAAGTTCAACCCGCTCGCCGGTTCGGCGTATGGGCAGGAAAGCTCGACCTGGAGCGAGCCGTTCGTCGTTCCGGTCGGTTTCACGCAGACGCTCGTCAAGGATGAGACGACGTTCGACATCTACGGTGGCGGGGTTGACGACCTGACCGACATGAACACGGTCAACGAGACCGGCCGTCACGCCGGTCGATACCTGTATCGCACACACGAAGTTGGCTCGAACGGCGCCGTCTCGGTCGTCGATCTGAAGACCGGGGCCACCAAGATCCTCGCCCAGAATGCCGGGTACAGGCGTCTGGACGGAATCCGATGGACCCCCTGGGGCACGCTGCTGTTCGCCGAGGAGACCACGGGTGGGCGCGTGTTCGAGGCGTCCTTCGACCCGAAAGACCCGACCACGGCGACCGAGGTCAAGGAGCGTCGAGCGCTCGGCATCATGGCCCACGAAGGCATCGAGGCCCTGCCCGACGGCACCGTCTACGTCATCGACGAGCTGACGGGCGGCGGGATCTTCAAGTTCGTGCCGGATGTCCGCGGCGACCTGTCCGAAGGGCAGCTCTATGCGATCAAGGCCGCGAACACCGATGGCACCGGAGCGTTCACCTGGATTTCGCTCGACCGTGCAGCGGTCAAGGTCGACGCACGGGCTGAGGCGAAGAAGAAGGGCGCCAGCGGGTACGAGCGTCCCGAGGACGTCGAGTTCATCGGCTCCACGCTGTACGTCGCGATCACGGGAACCGACCGGGTCGTGCAGGTCGATCCCAAGGGTATGGTCGTGACGAACTTCGTCAAGGCCGGCGTCAACATCGGCGTCGAAAACACCACGGTGACGCCGAAGGTCACGGGCCTCAACAACCCGGACAACCTCGCTCAGGGTCCTGACGGCCAGCTCTGGATCGTCGAGGACAACGACTTCAGTGACATCTACGTCGCCGAGCGCGACAAGGACAACGACGGTGTCGCCGATGCCACCTACCTCTTCGCGTCGCTCAAGGACAAAGGCGCCGAGGGCACCGGAATCTACTTCGGCAAGGACAGCCACACGCTGTTTGTCAACATCCAACACCCGGACAAGCCGCTAGCTGACGGCACCTGGTCGATCACGCGCAACGACGACGACTGATTCGTTGCCCGTCGCGCATTCGCTGTGGGGAGCGGGACGTCTCGCTCCCCACACGCGATTGCTTGGCAGCTCGACCGGTCGATCGGTAGCGTGAACTCATGGCGGCACTCTTCGATCATTTGGCAGCGCTCGACGTCGAGGTCGATCACCTCGCGCTGGAGCGGCTCGAGTTCGAGACGGTACGGTGGGTGCGGGTCTCGACGGTCGTCGCGATCAGCGGTGGTGGTCACACAGGGCGCGGGGAGGACGTGTCCTACGCGACGCCCGATCAGGACGCCCACCAGCGTATGGACCTGCCCGCGCTTTCGGGGCGACGGACCCTGGCCGAGTGGAGCGCGATGCTCGACCAGATCAACTTGTTTCCGGTTCCGCCCTCGGTGCCCGAGGCGCGTGACTACCGCCGGTGGGCATACGAGAGCGCACTCCTTGACCTCGCTCTGCGCCAGCACGGGTCGAACTTCGCGACCGCGCTCGGACGTCAGGCGCGCCCGGTCCGATTCTGCGCGTCGCCCACCGGAGACCCGCACACGCTCCTGTCCCAATACCCCGACCTCGAGCTCAAGGTCGACGCCCACGTCGACTGGACTGCCGAGGACATGGCGCGTCTGGCCGCCACGGGCCGCGTGCGCGTCGTCGATCTGAAGGGTCACTACTCGGGTGACTGGAACCAAAGGCCCGACGAACCCCTCGCATTCTCGACCGCGGTGATCGATGCGTTTCCCGATGCCGTCATCGAGGACCCGATGCTCGGGGCGGTAATGGAGCCGCTGATCACCGCCCACGCACACCGCATGTCCTTCGACGCGCCGGTGCATTCGCTGGCCGACCTGCTGCGTTTGCCCGCGACCGGGTGGTGCAACATCAAGCCGTCGCGCTTTGCGACCGTCGCGCGCCTGTTGGAATGCATCGACCATTGCGAGCGGGCAGGCATCCGGATGTACGGTGGCGGGCAGTTTGAGCTGGCCCCCGGTCGGAGTCAGATCCAAGCGATCGCCGGGACCCTTTACCCAGACGGGCCCAACGACGTCGCGCCACGGGGCTACAACGCCGCCCACCCAAGCGACGGGCTTCCCGCCAGCCCGCTTGCCGTCGGGGTCGGCGTCGGTCTGGATGGCAGCCTCGGCACGTGACCGACTCCGACGTCGAGGGAGCGGTTCGTCGGTGTTTTGAGGGTCAGACGCTGCATCTCTGACAGTGCGTTCGTCGCAACAAGGCGCACGAAGCGTTGACCCGTGGCGGGCAGTCCTGTAGGAAGCGCCTCTCACGTGCGCCATGCGGCGGCGGAGCACACAGGCGACGAGGGGGAACCGCAGCAGATGGAGCATTCGAGCACGCTCACGATTGGCGCGCCCAAAGAGGCGTTCCCCGGCGAGCGGCGTGTCGCGATCACGCCGACGGTGATCGCGGGGTACGCCAAGGCCGGATTCCGCGTGCTCGTCGAAGCCGGCGCGGGGGCGTCCGCCGGGTTCGCCGACAAGGTCTACACGGACCGCGGTGCCGAGATCGTCACGCGCGAGGTGGCGCTGGCCGCCGATGTGCTCGCGGTCGTGCGCGTACTCGACGGGGACCCGGCCAGCCCCGACCGGGAGCGCCTGCGGCCCGGACAGGTGGTGATCGGGATGGCAGCCCCGTTGGCAGCCCCGCAAGTCGCCGCCGCCGTCGCTGAACGCGGCGCCGTGTTGTTCGCGCTGGAACTCGTTCCGCGCACAAGCCGGGCCCAGAGCATGGACGTGCTCTCCTCGCAGGCGAACATCGCCGGTTACAAGGCGGTGCTCTTGGCCGCGGCACAGCTGCCAAAGATGGCCCCCATGCTGACGACGGCCGCCGGCACCATCGCCCCCGCCAAGGTGTTCATCATCGGCGCCGGCGTGGCCGGCCTGTCGGCGATCGCCACCGCGCGCAGGTTGGGCGCCGTCGTCGAGGCCTATGACGTGCGAGCGGCCGTCAAGGAAGAGGTCCAAAGCCTTGGCGCGCGGTTCGTGGAACTCCCGCTCGAGACCGGTCAGGAGGGGAGCGGCTCGGGCGCCTACGCCACGCAGCTCTCCGACGAGCAGATCGCCAAGCAGCGCGAGCTGATGGCCAAGACGATCGCAGGTGCCGATGTCGTCATCACGACCGCGCAGGTCCAGGGCGCCAAAGCCCCGGTGCTCGTGACCAAGGAAATGGTCGCGGGAATGGCCCCCGGCTCTGTCATCGTCGATCTTGCGGCCGAGCAGGGGGGGAACTGCGAGGGCTCTGTCGCGGGAGAGACCGTCGATGTTGGCGGGGTGAGCATCATCGGCCCGACGAACGTGCCCGGCACCGTGCCGCATGACGCAAGCCTGACGTACGCAAAGAACATCGCCAACTTCGTCGCGCTGATCGTGGCCGACAAGGCCCTGCACCTGGATGTGGACGACGTGATCGTCCAAGAGACCGTCACTACGCACGACGGCCAGATCGTTCACGCACGCGTACGTGAGGCACTCGGACTCGCTCCGCTCCTCGCGTCGCCGTCAGATCCGTCACCCCCCGCCGACGCGAGCCAGGAGGCTGTCACCTAATGCTCACCAACGAGGTCATCATTACGAGCCTCTTCATCTTCGCCATCGCCGGATTCCTCGGGCTCGAGGTCATCCGCCGGGTGCCGAAGTTGCTGCACACCCCGCTGATGGCGCTGACAAATGCGCTGTCGGCGATCTCGCTGGTCGGCTCGCTGCTGATCCTGGGTGAGGCCCACACCACGTACTCCAAGATCATGGGCTTCGTCGCCGTGGTCGCCGCCACCGTCAACGTGGTCGGCGGGTTCTTGATCACGGACAAGATGTTGAAGATGTTCAAGAAGCGTGAGCCCGTCAAGGCGAAGGTTGAGGTCGGTCAATGAGAAACGACCTCATCCAACTCGCGTACCTCGTCGCGGCGATCGGGTTCGGCCTCTCGCTCAAGTGGATGTCGTCGGCGCCAACGGCTCGACGTGGCATCTTCGCCGGTGAGGCGGCGTTCGTTCTCGCCATCATCGCGACGCTGTTCCACGACGGCCTGACCGGCGAGGGGTACGCGCTGATCGCAGCTGCGCTCCTGATCGGCTCGGCCATCGGCGTGCCGCTCGGCCTCAAGGTCCCCATGACGGCGATGCCGCAGAGGATCGCCCTGTCGCACTCCTTCGGCGCGCTCGCGGCCGGCCTGGTGGGCATCGCCCACTACTACCTGGAACGCGCGAACGTCGGCAAGTTCGAGATGGCAGTCCTCGGCTTCGAGATCATCCTTGGTTGCCTGGTGTTCACGGGGAGCCTGATGGCCGCCGGCAAACTGCAGGAGATCCTGCCGCAGCGGCCGATCACGTTCAAAGGCCAGAACTACGTCAACTTCGCTGTGCTCGGCGCCGCGGCAGTCCTCGTAATCTTGCTTGTGCTCGATCCCTCCCGCACCGCGCTCATCCCGCCGATCATCGTGCTCTCGCTCGCGTTCGGCGTGTTCCTGATCGTTCCCATCGGTGGCGCAGACATGCCGACGGTCATTGCGCTCCTCAACAGCTACGCCGGCATTTCGGCGGCGGCTCTGGGCATCGTGCTCGACAACAAGCTCCTGATCGTGGCGGGCGCACTTGACGGAATGTCGGGCCTGATCCTCGCGCTCATCATGTGTCGCGCGATGAACCGATCGTTTCGCAACGTGATGTTCGGCGCGTTCGGGCAACTTCAGGAATCCGCGCCGGGCGATGGAGGCGAGGTCGGCAACGTCCGCTCGGCGTCGTTCGACGAGGCGGCCGAGATCCTCAAGGCGTCACGCTCAGTCGTGATCGTTCCCGGCTACGGAATGGCGGTGGCTCAGGCCCAGCACAAGGTGCGGGAGTTCGCCGACGCGCTCGAGGCTGAGGGCGTCGACGTCCGCTACGCCATCCACCCGGTCGCCGGGCGCATGCCGGGCCACATGAACGTGCTCCTGGCCGAGGCCAACGTCCCGTACGACAAGCTCCTGGACATGGACGAGATCAACTCGGAGTTCCCCCAGGTGGATGTCGTGCTGGTGCTCGGCGCCAACGACGTCGTCAACCCGGCGGCGCGACACAACAAGTCCAGCCCGATCTACGGCATGCCCATCCTCAACGTCGACCAGGCCGCCTGCGTCATGGTCATCAAGCGCAGCATGCGTCCAGGTTTCGCAGGCATCGAGAACGAGCTGTTCTATGACCCTAAGACGTTGATGGTCTTCGGGGACGCCAAGCACGTCGTCGGCGAACTTACGACCGAGGTCACCGGCCAGCGGGACGCGATCTCGATTTAGTAGTTCCGGTCCTCGACGGTTTCGACGATCCTCACGCGCGGTGCGCCGATCAGCGCGGGAGCGTCGCGCCGCGTGCTCCAGAGATCAACGAGCGCGGCGTGACAGGTCTCCGCTTCTCTCGTCGTGTCGAACTCGAGCTCGACCACGACGTAATTGGGGTCGTCGGTGGGGCGGAATACGCGATGGCGGCGGACGCCCAATGCCCGCCGGTCGATCGGATCACGATCGAACGCCGCCTTCCACAAGTCAAAGTTTTTGATGGCGTGTTCGAGCTGCAGGATCGGCATTTCGTCCCTCCCGTGGCTTCATTAGATACAGCGCAGGTGTAATGAATACTGCGGTAGATTAGTCAAATGGCAGAGCCTGTCAAGCCCCGGCGGCGGTACGACTCCCCGCGGCGGCGTGAGCAGGCCGCAGCGACGCGCCAGCAGATCCTTCGTGCAGCCCAGCGGCTGCTCGAACGCGATGGCTACGCAGCGACCTCAATGGCTGCGATCGCGGGCCCGATAGCACCATGCCGTGCTCTTCGAACACCTGGCGGTACCGGTTGTTCAGCTCGTAGCGGTGGCGGTGGCGTTCGTACACGACCTCTTCGCCGTACGCCTCGCGGACACGGGTACCCGGGAGCAGCTTGGCCGGGTACGCGCCGAGGCGCATCGTGCCGCCCATGTCGACGATCGACTTCTGCTCGTCCATCAGGTCGATCACCGGGTGCGGCGAGTTGGTGTCGAACTCGGTCGAGTTGGCGCCGGCGAGGCCGCACACGTTGCGGGCGAACTCGATGACCGCGCAGTGGAGCCCGAGGCAGAGACCGAGGAACGGGATGGAGTGCTCGCGCGCGTAGCCGGCGGCCGCGATCTTGCCCTCGATACCGCGCATGCCGAACCCGCCCGGCACGACGATGCCGTCGAGTCCGGCCAGGCGGCCCTCGGCGAGAAGTCCCTCGGTGTCGTCGGCCGAGATCCAGTCGACGATGACCTTCGCACCCGATGCGTAGCCGCCGTGCTTCAGCGCTTCGACCACCGAGAGGTAGGCGTCGGGCAGGTTGATGTACTTGCCGACGAGCCCGATGTGGACCTCTTGGTCGGCGCGGCGCACGCGGTCGACGAGTGCCGTCCATTCGGTGAGGTCGGGAACGCCTCGGTCGTCGAGGCGCAACATCTTGCACACGTAGTCGTCGAGGCCCTCGTCGTGCAGCACAAGCGGGATCTCGTAGAGGATCTCGGCGTCGACCGCGGTGACGATGCCGGCCTCGGGCACGTCGCACAGCGCCGCGATCTTCTCCTTGAGCCGCTTGGCGATCGGCCGGTCGGAGCGGCACACGATCGCGTCGGGCTGGATGCCCCGGCTGCGCAACTCGGTGACCGAGTGCTGCGTCGGCTTGGTCTTCTGCTCGCCCGACGGGCCAATGAAGGGGACCAGCGTGACGTGCAGGTAGAAGACGTTCTCGCGGCCGACCTCGTTGCGGAACTGCCGGATCGCTTCGAGGAACGGCAGGATCTCGATGTCGCCGACCGTGCCGCCGATCTCGGTGATGACGACGTCGACGTCGTCGGTGGCGAGCGCGTTGATGCGCGACTTGATCTCGTTGGTGATGTGCGGGATGACCTGCACCGTCTCACCGAGATACTCGCCCTTGCGTTCTTTGGCGAGCACGGCCTGGTAGATGGAGCCTGTGGTCGCGTTCGATTTGCGGGTGAGCGCGACGTCGACGAAGCGTTCGTAGTGGCCGAGGTCGAGGTCAGTCTCGCCCTTGTCGTCGGTGACGAACACCTCGCCGTGCTGGAAGGGGTTCATCGTGCCGGGGTCGACGTTGATGTACGGGTCGAGTTTCTGCATCGTGACGCGCAGCCCGCGTGACTTGAGCAGTCGCCCGAGCGACGAGGCCGTGAGGCCTTTCCCGAGACTCGATGCCACTCCGCCGGTCACGAAGACGTGCTTGGCCACAGGTCGTTTCCCTCCGCGTTCGTCGACCGATCGACGGTAGCACCCGCCGGAGACACTTTCGGCGACCAGCCCGTTGCCTATGAAATTGCGTCATTCGACGACCGCGACGGTCGCCCGGTGGCGCAATTTCGGCATTGTGACGGCCGGCCAGTCGACGAAGAGGAGCCACAGGGTCGCCACCCAGGCCCAGTAGTCGAGGCCGAACATCAGGTACGTGCCGACGTGCAACGACGTCGCGATCGCGGCGTACCCGATCCGTGTGCGCGGCACGAAGATCGCGACGGGGAACGACAGCTCCAGCGAAATCGTGACCGCGGCGATGACGATTCCGAGCCAGACGGGACCGCTGACGATGTCGGCGAACCAGTCCCACCGGTCGACTTGCGGCTTCGGGCCCCACGCGATCGACAGGCGCACGTTGTCGCTGAACACCCACGACAATCCCGAGCGCATCACCTTCCAGTAGCCCGCGAAGAAGTACGCAAGCGCGACGACGGTGATGCCGACGCGCACGGGCCAGCCACACCGCGCGTCGGGTTCGCGGTCGCGGCGGTCGGTGGTGAGCGGCGCGAACAGGAACGGCGCCGACGCGAGGATCAACAGCACGTCGTTGTGCATCACTTTGCCGCGACTGTCGCGCAAACCTGCGAGGAACAGATACGCGAGCCACGCGACGCCGAACGCCGCGCGCGGCCAGCGGCGCATCACGAACAGCACCGTCGCGATACCGGCGACGACCTGGACCGCGAGGATCACGGCCGCGCTCGGCATGGCGGGCAACCACAGGAGGAATGGGGGCGGGCCGAACAGGCCGTCGGGGGTCGGGTCGAGCCCGCGGTACGGCCCGAGGACGCAGCGCAACCCGATGAGTACGGCCAGACTGGTGTGCACGAACCACAGCCGGGCCGGCGACTCGGGTCCGAACAGGGCCTCGTCGACCGCAACAACGCGCTTCATGCGGCTCCGACCTCCGGCCCTCGATCGCCCGTGCAGAACCGAGCGAGTGACCGGGCCTGCGGATCTCTCGCCTGACTCACGAGTTCACCTCGGCGCAGTCGTAGTACAGCTCCGGTGACTGCGTCACCACCCATTCGCCGTCGACGCGATCGATCCGCTCCGGCACGCGGTACACCCGCACGCCGACTACCTCACGGCCCGCGTCGCGCGCACCGCGGGGCGATGCCGCGACACACGTCTTCCCGCGTCGCGTCACTCGAACTCGGGAACACCGACAGCGGCCACTCCGCGAGTCGATACCCGAGCGACAATTCGTGTTGCCCGAGCGGTGTCTCGATACCCTCCGGGTCGACCGTGCGCGCCTCCCACGACGTCCGCGTGTCGTCGCGCGCCACGCTGAACAGCCGGAACGACGTGAGCGGCCACGCCTCGAATCCGGTGAACCCGAACAGCGCGACTGCACCGAGGAAGACACCGACACCGACGCGGACGGACCGCGGCGGACCATCGGCGGGGGCGGTCACGTCTCCTCCTGGGCCGGCGCCATCCCGTCTTCGAGCGCGAGATACGCGAGCGCGTTGGCCAACGTAAAGAACAGCAACCCACCGACGATCGCGCCCGAGTCGTTCAGCGCGCTTCCGAGCACAGCACCGAAGTACAGCACGGTCAGTGCGATGCCAAGCGCCGGAATGTTTCTCCGCAGGCGGGCGAGCGGCCGCTCACCGAGCCGCGACAGCGCGATGATCAGTCCGATCCCGACCGGAATCGCCACCACCCAGAACGAGCGCGTCGATTCGCGCAACGAAGCCGTGAACTTGCGCTCGACGATCGCGAACAGTGGGTCGAACCCGTCTTCCGACACTCGCTCCACCAACCGCCCGAGGTGCGCCCGTTCGTCTGGCGGCCGAGCCAGGTCGATACCGGCGAACACGGCGATGGCGAGCACCGTGATGACCGCGCCGATGACGACGGTGCGCGCCCGGACCTTGCCTTGGCGGACGAGGAACACGAACAGGAGGAAGGTCGGGACGCCGGCCAACACTCCCCCGACGTCGGATCCCCAGGCGGGCATGCCCTCGACGACGAGTACGAAACCCAGCAATGCGCACACGACGGCGAACGCGTACTTCACCTTCACCAGGACCAACGCGAACGACGCAAGGAGCAAGGATGTCGCCAGCACCTGGCCGAACGAGTAGTTGCTGATGCCGTACAGGCGCGAGTTGGCAGTCGGTGAGTAGCCGAACGTGGCGTTGTAGGAAAGATGCGATCCGGTGATCGCATCGACGAGTATCACGCCGAGCACCACGCCGAGCATGGCCAGCAACGGACCGTAGGGCCGCGTCGGGACGAACCACACCGCGGCCGCGATGACCGCGGCGATGATCGCGACGACGAGCGCGTACTGCGGGATACCGCCGAGCGGGCCGAACAGCTGCACGAGCAGCGTGCTCGGCAACGTCGCCAGTGCGAACAACGCCAACCACGAGACGACGTGCCGGCGGCGGGGGGTTGCACCCTGGGCCACGACGATGATCGTCGCCAGGACCACGACACTGAGCACAACAACGAGCAGCGCGGTCATCGGGAACAACCGCTCGCTGCGCCGCGCCGCGCCCCGCGCGTCGTCGATCAGCTGTTGCTCGCGGTGGGCGAGTGATCCGCCGCCTCCGGAAGCCCGCTCGTAGGGGCGGCCTTCCATGTGTTCCGTGAATCCGATACCGAACGTGTCGAGAATCGTGGGGCCGACGTCGACAGTGCTGACCACGCCCGCGTGCTGCGACGACGCCGACCGGAGCAGGCCGCCGTCGATGTCAGGGGTGCGCAATCCGGTGACCGTCAACTTGCGACGGCCCTCGGACGGCGCGACGACGAGGACGGCATCGCGTGCCGGGTCGACCTCGGCCAGCAGGCGGCCGGCCAGATCGTCGGCGGCCTGGATTCCGTCGGCGAGCATGACCGCGCGCTGTTCGGGGGTCGCGAAGCGGGCGTAGCGCTGCACGCGGGCGAGGTCGGACGCTTCCACCAGCACGACCGCGGGACCGGGTTCGTTCCAGATCGCCTCGAACTCGTCGAACACGCGGTCGGGGTCGAGTTCGACGCCGAACGGCGCGACCGGGTCGGCGCGCAACAGATCGGCGGCAACGGCTCCGGACGCGACGACACCGTCGGGACTGGTCAGCGCGAGCGCGGCCTGCCGGTTGCGGTCGCTCTCCACCGGGCCGTCGACGCCGTCGGCGTTCGCCACCACACCCAGTCGGACACCCTCGGCGAGGAGTTCTTCGGCTACCGCCCCGAGCTCGGCGTCATACGGCATGTCGTCGTTCTCACGCAGCAAGGTGGCGTAGCCGAGGGACAGGATGTCGGCATCGGGCACCTCGCCCATCCGCCGTCCGAACAGCTCGGCCACATCCCCGCCGGCGACGAGTTCGTCGGGTTCGACCTGATCGCCGTCGACCCGCGGCGCACCGATTGCCCGCGTTCCGGCCCCGAAGGTCATGTACGCATCGGCGGGCCCGGCATCGTGGGGCAGGGTGCGCGCGGGCGCCAGGCTCGCCACCGCCGACTCCGCGAGCAGGGCGCGCAGGTTCGGAGCGTCGGCCGCGTGGAAGTCACGCCAGGTGAGCCCGGGTAACGAAAGTACGAGGAGACGCCGGTCGTCGCGTTCGGGTTCGGCGGCCGACGCGGGCGAACCCGCCGCAGCCAGCGCCGCCACGAACAATACGAGGCCGACGGCGCGTCTCACGCCTCGCCCCCGCGCCCCAGACGGTCGAACGCCCGCAGGGGCGGGACGCGTTCGATGACTCGCGAGAACGACACGACTTCGGAAAGCACGTTCGCGACGAGTAGGGCAACAGCCACGATGACGCGCGTCTCCGGTGCCGTTTCGAGCACCACCGCGAGGCCGAGGACCGCACCGATGACGTTGGCACCCGTGTCGCCGAGCATGTAGCGCTCGCGCAGGTCACCGGGAAGGAGCCCGACTGCGGCACCAATGACGACCGCGATCGCAACGCCTGTCGCATCGGTGCCGCAGACAATCGCGACGGGGATGTACAGCACGAGCGCGTACTTCGTCGCGCGCCCGGGAGCGCGGTCGAACAGGTTTGCGAGGTTGGCGGCCAGTGCGATGACAGCTGCGTCGACGAACGGTTGGACACCCGTTTCACCGTGCGCCGCGACCGCGAGCACCAGGGCGAGCGCGCCACCGCCGGCGAGTTTGAGGAACCCCGTCGTCACGCGGCCGCGGGAGAGCGCCCGCAGATGGCCGCGGAAGCCGCGATCGGCGCCGGTAGCGAGCAGGTCGTCGACGAACCCGAGAAATCCGAACCCGAGCAAAGCGACGAGGACGAGCACGCGCTCGGGCGCGGGTGCCTCGTCTCCGTAACCGAACGCACCGACGGCCACACGCCCGCCCTCGACCACAAGGACAGCGGCGACGATCAGCAGGCCCACGGCGGTCGGAAGATGCACACCCCGGTAGTTCTCGCGCTGCAGCACGGGCGCGGCGAGCACGTCGCCCGACGCGAGCAACAGCGCGCGCGCCGCGAGGAACCCGACGGCAACTGCGAGGACGATGCTCATGCGGCTACGTCCTCCGGCCCTCGATCGCCCGTGCGACGTTGGTCACTGACCGGGCCTGCGGTCTGCGCCTGGCCGCTCACGCGGCGACCACCGGGTCCGGTTCGGCGCGCCACGCCTCGGCGCGCAGCACGGCGACGGGAATCGCCACTGCGAGGATGACACCCGGTACCGCGAGGCCCGAGTCGTTTGCGGCCAGGCCGATCGTGGCCAACATCGCGAGGCCGACCATGGCGGCGCGGGCGGGTACGGCGGTGAAGGAACGCATCCGTTCACCGGCGCCCTTCAACACCAGATACTCGGCGACCAGTACCGCCGCGAGGCACAACACGATGAACAGCGCCGTGCGCGGACTGCCGAGACTCGCTTCCCACCGGCGCTCGACAATCTCGCTGACGTACGAGAACCCGTCGGCATCGACCCGCTCAAGGAACCGCGCGAGGTGCGTGCGTTCGTCGCGGGGGCGCATGAGGTCGACAACACCGAACGCGAGCGCGACACCGCCGCCCGCCGCAAACCAGGCGACGACGTGCCACGGCCGCACCCGCATGCGCGCCAAGAGCATCGCGGTGATGCCGAAGGCCGGAACCATAGCGAGGATGCCACCGACGTCACTGCCCAGCATCGGCAGCCCGTCGATGAGCACGCCCCCGACCAGGACACCGATCGCGAGCTGGAGTCCGCGACGCCCGGGGACGAGTTCGGTGATCACGACGGCGAGCAACAGTGTCGCCGCGGCAAGGAAGCCGAACGCAAGGTTGCCCAGTCCGGCGAACCGGCCTGCGACCGAAGCCGAGTACCCGAACAGCGTGTTGAGCTGTAGATGCGCGCCTGACACGACGTCGGCGGCGATGACGACCACGACGAGCGCAAGTGCGACGGCAACGGCGACGCCCGAGCGGCGGCGGCGGAGCAGTTCGAGACCGATCGCAATTGCGGCGGCGGGAACCAGCGCGGCGCCGAGCAGGACCCCGCTGCCGTCGACGGGCGACACGAGACCGGTGAGGAACGTGGCCGGGATCAGCGCCAGCGCGACGACGGCCATCGTCGGCAACAGCTTCGCGAGCCACGCGGGGAGATAGCTGCGCAGGACGAACGCGACCGTGAGGAGCACGACGATGCCGGCCAGGACCGTGGACGCCCACGGGATCGCACGGTCGCGCGCTTCGGCCGCACCGGCGACTTCGGCGAGGTGCTCGACGCGGGCGCCGACCGACGCGGGACCGCCAACCGCGTAGGCGGGCCGGCCTTCCATACCGTTCGGCGTGCCGATACCGAGCGCGTCGAGCACGGTCGGGCCGATGTCTGCGAGCTGCACGAACCCCGACCGGCGGGTCGTGGCCGAACGCAGGTACCCGGGGTCGGCGCCGGGGGTGGCCAAGGCGACGACGGAGAGGTCGGCCTCACGCGATCCGACTGGTGCGACGACGATCACCGCGTCGCGGGCGGGGTCGACGTGTTCGAGCAGGGCACCAAGGAGCGCGTCGGCGTGCCCGAGCGACGCGGTCCGCTGTTCACGCGCGCGGGCCGGGGCAATGCTCCTCCGGTAATCATGGGCCCGTTGGAGATCAGACGCCTCGACGACGACCACGCGCCGACCGCCGGGTTCCCAGACCGCGCGGAACGCCTCCTGCACGCGCTCGGGATCGAACGAGACGCCGAACGGGGCGACCGGATCGGCTCGCAGCAGCGCGTCGGCGGCGAGCGTTCCGTGCGGGACCTCGCCGTCACCGTCGATGAGCAAGCCGGCCGCCGCGCGCCGGTACTGCGTCGAGCCGTCGGCCTCGCCGGAATCGGCGTTGGCGATCACGGCCCGTTCGACGCCGTTCACCGCGAGTTCGTCGCCGAGCGCGCCGACTCGCGCGTTGTAGTCGGTGCGGGCGTTGGCGCGCCTCAAGCTCGCCAGTTCCAGGTGCACGATCTGGCCCGCCGGCGGGATACCTGTTCGGCGGGTGAACACCTCACCCGCCGGCGCGGCACCGTACGGCTCGTCCGTTTCGAATGCCTCACCGACACCCGGCGCGAGTGCTCGCGTTCCGGCTCCCATCGTGAGATACGCGTCCGGGACCGACGCCGGGTTGTGGCCGATACGCGTCGCCATGTTCGCGACACTCGCGTCGGCGAGGAACGACTCGAACGCAGGCAGGTCGCCCCGCTCGACGTCGGCCCACGACAGATACGGCATGGTGACGATCAACACCCGCTCGGAGCGGACGTCGTCGTCTGCATCCGCGCCCGGAGCGGACAGCAGGACGGCGGCCAGCAGCATGCCGATTCCAGCGGTGAGGCACTTCTTCACGACGCGGCCTCGAGCGGTGCGTTCGAATGCAAGGCGCGGCGGATGACCGTCGCGTACACCGCGACGCCCGCGGCACCGAGAAGGGCGAGCCACGCGAACGCCTCGAGTCGCGTCGTCGGATCGACGCGTCGAGTGACGAGCCACGCCACCGTCGCGAGGAGGCCCGAGACCAGCACGGTCAGGGGCAGCATCCGCGGGAAGATCGAACGACCGAGCCGACCGCGCAGCCCAATTCCGAGCGCAACTGCGCCGACGAGGTATGCGATCGAGTGGCCGGCGCCCAGCGCCGCAACCCGGGCCGTGCCCTCGATGAATGCCGTCGCGACACCCATCACGATGACACCGACGAAAGCGCTCGCGATCGCGACGAGTGCGGGAGTGCGGCTGTCGCCGAGCGCGTAGTACGCGCGGGCGACAAACAACAACGCGCCGTACGGATACAACCCGAACGCGAGCGCGGCGAGGGCCGCCGCGAGCAGGCCCGGCCCTTCGGCGCCCGCTTCGCCGAACGACACGATGCGCATGGCCGGCAACGCGAGGGCTGCCATCGCGAACGACACCGGGATGACGAGCACGGCCATGCGGTCGAGGCCCCACCGCACCGTCTGCGCGAACGCATCCGACTCCCCCGGGCCGGAACGCGTCGACAGTTCGGGCAGCGCGGTCGTGAGGATCGGTTGGGCGAGGATCGCGTACGGCGCAAGAAAGAAGACGAACGCGACCTGGTACGCGACGACACCGCCGGCAATGCTGTTCCCGAACACGAGGGTCGCGCCCAGCAGGATGCCGGCGTTGGCGTGAAGCAGGACACCCCACGCCGCGAGGCGCAGGAGCCGGCCCAACGCCGGGTCCTTGCGAATTCGCTGCGGCCGGAGCCCGAGGCCACTCCGGCGCGCGGCGAAGGCAAGGACCGCGACGAAGCCGACGACCCCACCGGTCCCCGCCACGACGAGCAGCGTGCGCTCGCCGAGCGACAGGTCGAACCCGGGATCGGCACCGGCGACAGCCCGGAACACGAGCAGCGCGCCGACCATGACCGCGGTGTTGGCGATCGGCGCCAGCGCGGTGACGACGAAGCGCCGCCGCGCGTACAACCACGCGGTCGCGACCGTGCCGTACGCGTACAGGAGCACCTGCGGTACGAAGAAGCAGAGCAGAAACGTCGCGAGCCGCCGTTGGTCCGCGGCAATACCGGGATCCTCGACTCCCGACGCGAGTAGACGCGCGATCAGCGGTGCACACACCAATGCGACGACCGTGACCAGACCGAGGCCGACCAGCGCGACCCACAGCAGGCCCCGGGCGAGGCGGCGCGCCTCGTCGTCGTCGCCGGAGTCGAGCAAGCCGACGAACGTCGGCACCAGCACCGCTGACAGCGCGCCCGCGGCGAGCAACTCGAAGAGCACGTTCGCCATCGAATTCGCGGCCAGGAACGTGTTGCCGAGGTAGGTCGTTCCGAGGACCGCAGCGACGACGAGCACGCGCACGAACCCGACGGCGCGCGAAAGCGCCGTCGCGGCGCCCATTGTGGTCGCCGCGCGTCCGAGGGTCGGGCTGGTCATGACTGTGGTTCGGGCAGGGGCCCGCGGGCGTCGCTTCCGTAGCCGTAGTGCCCGACGACGCTGCGCCCGAGGTCCTCGAGCGCGAGCACGACCGCGACCCGGCCGGCCACGACGTCGAGATGGTCGACGGTAGAGATCTGGTCGGCCGCCACCCTGTCCGTCCGGATCGGTGCGAGGGTCGCGCCCTGTGCGGGCGCGTCTTCGTCACCCGCTTCGTAGACCTCACCGACCGCCGTCGCCACGCCGGCTTCTGCGAAGGCGCGGGCGGTCGCGAGCACCAGACCGTCCTGGCCGAGCTCGCTCCCGGTGCCGGTGAGGAGCAGAGCGCGTGCGGGCCGGGGCGAGAACGCGGCGAGGGCCGCGTCGTCGCCGTCGTACCCGAGGAACCCGGCACTGCGGAGCGCGGTGATGAGGTCGCCCGACTCCGCGGTGGCGCCGCCGACCGGCGGGCCTTCGACGAGGCGGGTCGCGAGCGCGTCGAGGGCGAGGGCGCGGGCCGCGACCTTGCTACCGGTCGCTCCGGTTGCTTCCTTCAGCGCGCGCACTTGCTCGACGTCTTCGAGCTGCCACGACGGTTCGAGCCACAAGACACCGGGAATGTCGGCACCCGCCGCGCGCAGCATGTCGACGGTGTCACCGACGCGGTCCTCGTCGACGCCGCGTTCCGCGATGATCGCGACGGGAATCTCGGCGAGCCGGGCTTCGACCGCGAACGGAGCCGCGTCTTCGGTGTAGCTCTCGGCCGTCGCCAGCTGGTCGCGCAGGTCGTCGTTCTCCCGGCTGCGTTCCGCCGACTCGGTGCGCACCTCGTCGATGTCGGTTTCGAGGCGGTCGACGATCGCGTCGTCGACAACCGTCGAGCCGACGACGATGCCGAGTCCGAGCGCGAGGAACACCGCGATGAGAGAGATGAGGTGGAAGCGAAAGTTGATCATGGGGCTGGGTGGAGCCTACGACGGGACCCGCCTCGAAACGGGGCGGGTCGCCGGTAGGAACGAATCTAGAAGGGGCCGTTCAGCCAATCGCCGATGTCGAGACGCATCCCGTCGATGAAGACACGCAGCGAGTCCGATGCGAATGTCATCGCGACCATCGCGGCCAACGCGGCCGCGACGAGCAAGACCATGTCGCGCCGCCGGACTCGTCCCTCGTACAAGCGGCTGACGCCCTTCGCGTCGACCAGCACGGGTCCGAGGCGGAGTCGCGTCAAGAACGTCGACGCCATACCACGCCGCCCTTTGTCGAGGAACTCGACCATCGTCGCGTGCGTTCCCACCGCGACGATGAGTGTCGCGCCCGCTTCGTACGCGAGCAGCATGGCAACGTCCTCGCTCATGCCCGGCGCGACGATGCGATGGAACGGCAATCCTTGCGACTCGAGCAGCTCACTCGCGGGCGAGTAGCCGTCGCCGCGCTCGTGCGCGACCAACTCGGCACCGCAGTGCAACGCACGGTCGGAGAGTGAGTCGAAGTCGCCGACGATGATCTCGGGCTTGGCACCGACTTCGAGCAACGCGTCGGCGCCGCCGTCGACGGCGATGCACACGGGCTGGTACTCCTTGATGTACGGCCGCAGCGCCCGGAGGTCATGGCGGTAGTCGTGCCCTCGCACGACGACGAGCGCATGCCGGCCGCGGATCTTCGTGCGCAGCGGCGGCAGGTCGAGCGGTGCGAACGTGAGCTCGGCCTCCCGGTCGACGTATTCGAGCGTGTTACGGGCGAACGCCTCGAGCTCGGAACCGATCGAGTTGCGCGCGTCGTCCATGCGGGCCGTGATCTCGTCGGCGTCGAGTTGCACACCCGCGGCGATCTTCTCGCCGTCGCGCCAAAGCGCACCGTCGCGCAGTTCGAGCAGCTCCCCGTCGCGCACGAGATTCATGACGTCGGCACCGACGTCGTCGAGGAGCGGGATTCCGGCCTCGACGATGCGGATCGGCCCACCGTTGGGATATCGCCCGGAGATCGAGGGGCTCGCGTTCACGACCGCGGCGACGCCGGCCGCGACCAACCCGTCGGCGGCCACCCGGTCGATGTCGCGATGGTCGATGACAGCGATCTCGCCCCGTTCGAGGCGTTTCACGAGGTCCTTCGTTCGGTCACCGACGCGAGCGACGCCCTTCGAAGCCGACCGGGCGCGCGCAGCGCGCCGTCCCCGAAGCTTCATCGGGCTCGCACTTCAGTGCGTACTTCCACCGAGCGGCCGAGGAGTTCGCGCGCGTGCTTCTGCGCCGCGGCCGAACTCCCGTCACCGCCAAGCATCCGCGACAGTTCCGAGATGCGCGCGTCGTCGAGCAGCAGCGACGCTGACGCGATAGTGCGACCGCCGACCTCTGTCTTCGCGACAGATACCTGCGCGTCGGCGAACGCTGCGACCTGGGCCAGATGCGTCACGCACAGCACTTGGTGTCGTCCTCCCAGCGCGGCGAGCGCCCGTCCGACCGCCGTGCCCGTCTCCCCACCGATACCGGCGTCGACCTCGTCGAAGATCAGGGTCGGCGGCGCTTCCGAGAGCACCACCCGCATACCCAGCATCGCGCGCGAGAGTTCGCCACCCGAAGCGACTTTGGCAAGCGGCCGGGCCGGCTCCCCCGCGTTGGCGGCGAGGAGGAAGGTCACGTCGTCCATACCGTCGTCCGAGAGGTCCGTTGCGGTCACAACTACCTCAAACGTCGCTTTGGGCATCGCGAGTTCCCGGAGGTGCCCGGCGACGGCCCCGGCCAGCTTCGACGCGGCGTTCTTCCGGATTCCCGACAGCGTCGCGGCCGATTCGGTGGCCCCGCGCAGGACCTCGTCGCGCCGGGCGACCAGCGCCGCGGCCCGCTCGTCGTGTTGTTCGAGATCGGCCAGCCGGTTGCGGGTCTCGCCGACGTAGACGAGGACCTCGCCGAGCGTCGGGCCGTACTTGCGCATCAACTCGCGGAGTCTCGCCCGCCGTTCGTGCGCGGCGGCCAACCGCTCGGGGTCGGCGACAATCTGCTCGCGCGCCACCCGCGCTTCGTGGGCCGCGTCGATGATCTCGCTCTGCAACGCGCGCAGGCGCACGGTGAGCGCGTCGAACGGCGCGCGGCCGGAGAGTTCGGCGACCGCTGCTCCGAGCGCGTCCGCCGCGGGTCCTTCGAGCGCGTCGTACGCGACGGAAACGGCGTCGCGATGCGCTTCGGCATCGCCGAGGAGATCTTCCTCCTGAGCAAGCCGCGCGTCCTCGTCGGCGTCGGCAAGTTCCGCGTCGTCGATCTCGGCCAGTTGGTAACGAAGTAGGTCGACTTCGCGGGCGCGGGTGCGTTCGTCGCCGCCGAGCGCCGCCAGTTCGTCGTCGAGTCGACGGGCCTCGCGGCGCGCGTCCCGGATGCGGGCGCGGGCCGCGAGCGCCTTCTCCCCCGCGAACCGGTCGAGCAGTTCGCGCTGCTCGACGGGTGCCAGCAACGACTGGTGCGCGTGCTGGCCGTGCAGGTCGACGAGGCGCCGGCCCCACTCCGAGAGCTCGGCCGCGGTCGCCAGGCGTCCGTTGATGTATCCGCGGCTGCGTCCCACCACGGGAATGACGCGCGCGAGCACGATTTCGTTGTCGTCATCGAGTCCGAATCGGCCCTCGACCCGGGCTTCGGCCGCGCCCTCGCGCACCGAGGCGGGATCGGCCCGGCCGCCGCACAACAGGGCGAGGGCGTCGACGAGCAAGGTCTTGCCCGCGCCGGTTTCGCCGGTGATCGCGGTGAGGCCGGGCCCCATGGGCACCAGCAGCTCGGCGATGATGCCCAGGTTCTCGACGCGCAGTTCGAGCAGCATCAGCGGTCCGGGAGCGCGAACTTGGCCTTGAGGATCTGATGGAAGTCGCGTGGGCGCAGCTCCACCATCCGCAACGGCTCCTTGGCGGCCTGACACGTCACCCGATCACCGGCGTTGAGCACGCCTTCGTCGCGGCCGTCGATGGTGCACACCGCCTGGCGGCCTTCGCTGATGACGAATTCGAGTTCTTCGTCCTCGGCGAGGATCAGCGAACGGTCGAAGAGCATGTGCGGCGAGATCGGTGTGAGCAGCACACAGCGCAACGCGGGCGAACCGATCGGGCCGTGCGCCGAGAACGAATAGGCGGTGCTGCCCGTCGGCGTCGCGATGATCACGCCGTCGGCAGCGTAGGACGTGAACGGCGTGCCGTTGATCGAGAGGTCGAAGCGGATGAGGTGGCCCGCCCGTTCCTTTTCGAGGACGGCCTCGTTCAACGCGAACTTGGTGCGAATCTCACCCGCGGCGGTGATGCGCACGTCGAGCATCATGCGTTCGGTCACGGTGTAATCGCCTTCGAGGAGGCGCGGCAACGCGCCTTCGAGTTCGGCGATCTCGAGCGCCGACAGGTAGGCAAGCTGACCGACGTTGACACCGAGTACGGGAACGCCCTCCGGGTACACGAGCTGCACCGTGTGCAGCATCGTGCCGTCGCCACCGAGCGAGACGACGAAGTCGAGGCCGCGCGCGAAGTCGTCGACGTCATGGGCGTACTGCGCGAGGTCGGATGCGGCGGCTTCCGGACTCGGAATGCGGACCTCGACGCCGCGCGCCGTGAACCATGCGGCCGTGCTCTGCGCGAGCCCGTGCGCGACCGGGCGGTCACGGTGCGGGACCAGGCCGACGGCGGTGGGCACGAGATTCGACGTCATGCCGGCAGTTCCACGGTTGCCGGTCCGCGCCGCGCGTGTGCGAAGAACTCGACATTGCCGTCGGCGCCGGTGATCGGCGACGCGACGACCGCAACGACGCCTATGCCCGCAGTCTCGAGACCGGCGACGACTTCGCGCACGACGGCCGCGTGGACCTGCGGGTCGCGCACGATGCCGCCCTCGCCGACACGGGCCCGCCCCGCTTCGTACTGCGGTTTCACGAGCAGGACGTACTCGGCATCAGCTGTAGTCAGCGCGACGAGATGAGGCGCGACGGTACGCAACGAGATGCACGACAGGTCGGCGACACACACGGCTGCGGGGTCGCCGATCGCGCCCTCGCCGAGCGTGCGGACGTTGGTGCGTTCCATCACGGTGACGCGTTCGTCGGTGCGGAGCTTCCAGTCGAGCTGGCCGCGGCCCGCGTCGATCGCGATCACGTGCGCCGCGCCCCGTTGCAACAACACGTCGGTGAACCCGCCCGTCGACGCGCCGACGTCGACGCAGCGGCGACCCGCGGGATCGACCGCGAACACGTCGAGCGCGCCGGCCAGCTTCACACCGCCGCGGGAGACGTACTCGCGGTCGCGGGTCTCGATCCGTATCGGTTCGTCGGCCCCGACCTGACGCGCCGGACTCGTCGCGGGCGCGCCGCCGACGAGCACGCGTCCGTCGTGGACCGCCTGCGCAGCCCACGTCCGGCTCGGCGCGAGCTTGCGCCGGACGAGCTCGACGTCGAGGCGACGGCGCACGGCTCCGATCAGCCGGCTTTCTTCGCGGTGGTCCCGACCCTCTTGGCCGCGGGCTTCTTCGCCGCCGGTTTCTTCGGCGCGGCCTTCGAGACCTTGTTGAGCTTGCGCTCGAGCCGGGCGAGGTCTTCCTTGGTCGCGATGCCGAGCACACCGAGTTGGCGCTGCACTTCGGTACGCACCATGTCGCGCAGGTCCTCGGTGCGGCGCTTGCTCAGCTCGAGGATCTCGTCGACGGCGCCCTGCATCTGGTCGCGCGCGAGTTGCCCCTGGGCCACGAGGTCGGCGGCCATGCGGCGGGCCTGGGTCCGGCGCATCTCGGTGAACTGCATTCCCGCTTCGAGGGCCTGTTTCCAGTCCGGGTTCTGCGGCATCGTCTCCCCTTCCTGGGGTGTCTGCGACCCGCCAGCCTAGGGCAGGGCACCTGCCGAAACACCGATCCGAAGCGGTCTCGATGCCTCCGCGCGACCGCGGGCGCTCACCCTCCGAGGAGCGCCGCCGCGAACGCGGCCAGGTCGGCAGTGACGTACGCAGGCGGCGGGTCCGGAATCGCTTCCTCGCCCGGGCTCCCGGCCACGCCGGACAGCACGAGGGCGAACGGCCAGCCGAGCGCGACGGCCAGCGCGCCGTCCGTCGACGGGCGGTCACCCACGACGATGCCGTCGGTGCCGAGCCGCGCCCGCACGAGCGCGACCGTGGGTGGCTCGGGTTTGCCCGCAACCTCGGGTGCCACGCCCCCCGCGACCGCGACGGCCGCGACCAACGCACCCGCGCCGGGTACGAATCCGCCGGGGATCGGGTACGTCGGGTCGGCGTTGGTCGCGACGAACCGCGCACCGGAGCGCACCGCGTCGGCGGCGCGCGTCAACCGTTCGAAGTCGAACTCGCGGTGCCAACCGACGACGACCGCGTCGGCGGGAACGCTGTCGACCACGACGAACCCGGCGGCCGTCACCGCTTCGACGACGCCCGGGCCCGCGCCCACGAGCACACGCGCGCCGACCGGCAGGATGGCGCGCAGGTGCGCCGCGGCCGCGTGCGCGCTCGTCAGCACGTCGTCCTCGGTTGCGACGACACCGGCCGCCGCGAGCTTGGCGACGTAGTCGGCGGTGCGGCCGCTCGAGTTGTTCGTCAAGAACGCGACGCGGTAGCCCTCGCCTCGCAGGCGCGCGATCGCGGCCGCAGACCCCGGGATCGCGACCTCACCGCGCCACACGACGCCGTCGAGGTCGCAGCAGATGACCGGGGTCACTCGCCCCGTTCCGCGGGCGGGTCGGTGGCGGCCTCGAGGGCGCGGCGATAGTCGGCGTTGTCCGGCCGCATGATGCTCGCCTGCCGCAGGTGGCCCCGGGCCCGGTCACGGTCGCCCGTCTTGAGTTGGCACAGGCCCATCCCGAAGTGGGCGTAGTCGTTGACCGGTTCGATCTCGAGCGCCGCCGCGAACTCGCGCTCGGCGGCCTCGTAGCGGCCGGTGCGGTAGTAGGCGCGTGCGAGCGCCTCGCGCACCGACCCCTGGTTCGGCTCCAGGTCGCAGGCGCGCTCGAGCGCGATGACGGCCGCGTGCGCGTTGCCGTCCTGCAGGAGCCGGGTTCCGTCGCGAAATGCGATGTAAGCGTCGTGTCCGTCGTCCATGTCATTTCCTTCTGGCGTTCGTCCGGGAACGAGGCGTTGCGTGTGGTACAACCGAACGCGATTCCCGATCTCGGAGTTCCCGATTTGCCCGACTTCTTGCCCTTCGCCGGTGTCCGTTACGACTGCGGAACCGTGGGCGCGGACCTCGACGTTCTCGCCGCACCACCATATGACGTGGTCGACGAGGACCAGCGCGTCGCGCTCGAAGCCGCGCACGAGCACAACGCGGTCCGCCTGATCCTCCCCCAGGACGACGCCGAGGAGGGCGACCGCTACGAGCGGGCGGCCGGGGCGTTCCGGCACTGGATCGACGCGGGCATCCTGGTCGTTGACCGCGATCCCCGGTACTACGCGTACCGCATGGACTTCACGGGCCCGCACGGCGAACCCCGCCACACCCGCGGCGTGATCGGCGCGCTCGGGCTCCCGGCTCCCGGCGACGACTCCGTGCTCCCCCACGAGCGCACGCTCCCGAAGGCCAAGTCGGACCGGCTCGCGCTGCTGCGCGCCATGCGCGTGAACGTCGACCCGATCTGGGGCCTCACGCTCGGGACCGGGCTCACGGACGCCCTCGAACCGGCCGAGCCGCTGTGCTCGTGCCAAGACGACGACGGGGTGCGCCACGCGCTTTCGGCGATCGATGACCCTCACCGCATCGCGCAGATCCAGGCCATCGTGGCCGGCGCGCCGCTCGTGCTCGCCGACGGTCACCACCGCTTCGAGACCGCGCTCGCAATGCGAGCCGAAGCGCACGACACGCCAGGCTGCGACGCGATCATGACGTTCGTCGTGGAACTCGCCGACGACGAACTGCACATCGAACCAATCCACCGCCTTGTCGATCTCCCACTCGACCTCGACATCCGCGCCCGGCTCGCCGACACATTCACCGTCACCGACGCCGGCGCTGTGACTCCGGAGAACGTCGAAGCGCTCGAAGCGCAGATGGCGGCCTCGGGTGGCCTTGGCCTCGTTGATCGCAACGGGCTCGCGCTCGCGGTGCCGAACCCCGACGCGCGTGCCGCGGCACTGGCCGACGAGCACGCCGCGGTCGCGTCGACCGACGCCGCCGTGGTCGAGGCGCTCGTCGTTCCGCGTCTCCCCGACGCGAGCTGGCACTACTGGCACGACGCGGCAGGTGTCGCCGCGCTCGTCGAAAAGGGCTCGGCCACCGCCGCGATCCTGTGCTCGCCCGTGTCCGTCGCGCAGACCCGCGCCGCCGCGCTCGCGCGCGTGCGCATGCCCCAGAAGACCACCTTCTTCGCCCCCAAGCCGCGTACCGGAATGGTCTTCCGCACCTTCGTCTAGGAACGCTCGAGCGCTCCCGCTTGCAGGTCGTGGCGCACGGTCAGTTCGACCGGCGGATGGTCGAGGCTCTGCGGGGATGTCGGATAGCCCGGGTGTTGCGGTGGCGCCGGACGCGTTGCCGTATTGCCTGTCGCGCACGGATCCTCCGCTGGTGGAGCGAACGATGCGGGCAGCGGCGTCGCCACGAGCGCGTCGATGTCGACCGAGCGCGCACTCGAGACGAGCGCGCGTGACGTCGCCGGCTCCCGTAACGGAGCGGGTGCCGGTCGGAGTCGCGAACGAGGTGACGGCTAGCCGACCGACCAGGTCGGCGCCGAGCGCAACAACGCGTCGAGTTCGCCCAGTCCGCTCTTCTCCGACGCTTCCGCGAGTTGGCGCTGCATCTCGCTGTCGTACGTCGGGCGATTCACGGCTCGGAACACGCCGACCGGTGTCGGTGTTGTCGGCTGGTCGGCCAGGCGCGACAGCGCGAACGCGAGCGTCGGGTCGGGTCGGGCCTCGTCGTGCACGAGCAGCGCCGCCTCGCCGACGTCAGCGACGTCGGCGATCTTCGCCTCGACGAACTCGTTGACGACAACGCCGTACTGCTGGTCGTCGCCGAACCGGATCGGCTCACCGTGACGCAGGTCAATGAGCATGTTCGGACGCGCGTCCTTGGTGAGGATCGTGTCGAACGCTCCGTCGTTGAACACGTTGCAGTTCTGGTACACCTCGACGAACGACGCACCCCGGTGCTCGTGCGCGCGCCGGAAGATCTCCGTCATGTGCTTGCGGTCCATGTCGTGCGTACGCGCGACGAACGACGCTTCGGCACCGAGCGCGACCGACACCGGGTTGAACGGCTGGTCGAGCGACCCGAACGGAGTCGACTTGGTGACCTTGCCCAGCTCGCTCGTCGGCGAGTACTGGCCCTTCGTAAGACCGTAGATCTGGTTGTTGAACATCAGGATCTTGAGGTTCACGTTGCGGCGCAGCGCGTGGATCAGGTGGTTGCCACCGATCGAGAGCATGTCGCCGTCGCCACCGATGACCCACACGTGCAGGTCGGGGCGCGCCAGCGCGACACCACTGGCGATCGCGGGCGCACGCCCGTGGATGCTGTGTATGCCGTAGGTGTTCATGTAGTACGGCAGCCGGGCCGCGCACCCGATACCCGACACGAACACCATCTCCTCGGGCCGCACGCCCAACTCCGGCATCAGCATCTGGATGGCGGTCAGGATTCCGTAGTCACCGCAGCCCGGGCACCAGCGAACCTCCTGGTCCGACTGGAAGTCCTTCCGGGTGAGCTTCACCGCGGCGCCGTCCAACATCTATGGCTCCTTCCGCTCTCGCTCGAGAAGCCTTCGGCCATGCATCCGCACGGTCACGATTGCATCATCTCCAGGATCTTCGCTTCGACTTCGGACATCAGGAACGGCGCGCCCTGCACCTTGGTGAGGCTCTGCGCGTCGACGAGGAACTCGGCCCGCACCAACTTGGAGAGCTGACCGAGGTTCAGCTCGGGTACGAGAATCGTCTCGTACGAACGCACGATCTCGCCGAGGTTCGCCGGGAACGGGCTCAGGTGTCGCAGGTGCGCGTGCGCGATCTTCTTGCCCCGCGCCCGGATGAGACGCACAACCTCGGTCGCGACGCCCCACGTGCCGCCCCAGGTGAGCAGCAGGAAATCGGCGCCGTCCTCGTGGTCGTGCGCGGCCGGTGCGATGTCGCGGGCGATCCCCGCGATCTTCGCGGCGCGCAGATGCGTCATCTTCTCGTGGTTCTCGGGCTCGTAACTGACGTTGCCCGTGCCGTCTTCCTTCTCGATGCCGCCGATGCGGTGCATCAGGCCCGGCGTACCCGGAATGGCCCACGGCCGGGCGAGCGTCTCCGGGTCGCGCAGGTACGGCCAGAAGTCGTCGCCGTGGTTCAGCTCGGTCGCGAACGGCACCGAGATGTCGGGCAGCCCCGCGACGTCGGGCAGCTTCCACGGCTCGGCCCCGTTGGCGAGGTAGCCGTCGGTCAGCAGAATCACCGGCGTGCGGTACTTCACCGCGATACGGACGGCCTCGAATGCGGCGTCGAAGCAGTCGCCCGGCGACTGCGCGGCGACGATCGGCAACGGTGCTTCGCCGTGGCGGCCGTACATCGCAAGCAGCAGGTCGGCCTGTTCGGTCTTGGTCGGCAGGCCCGTCGACGGACCACCCCGCTGCACGTCGACAACTACCAACGGCAACTCGAGGCTGATCGCCAGGCCGATCGCCTCGGACTTCAGGTCGACGCCCGGGCCGCTCGTCGCGGTGATCCCGAGGTTGCCGGCGAACGCCGCGCCGATGGCCGCGCCCGCGGCCGCAATCTCGTCTTCGGCCTGCAGCGTCTTCACCCCGAAGTTCTTCAACTTCGAGAGCTCGTGCAGGATGTCCGACGCGGGCGTGATCGGGTACGACGCGTAGAAGATGGGCAGCTTCGCCTTCTGCGCGGCGGCAACCAGGCCGTACGACAGTGCGACGTTGCCGGTGATGTTGCGGTACTCCCCCGCCGGGAGCTGCGCGGGCTTGATCTCGAACGTCGACGAGAACAATTCGGCGGTCTCGCCGAAGTTCACCCCGGCGCGGAACGCGGCCAGGTTCGCTTCGAGTACCTGGGGCCGGCTCCCGAACCGCTTCCCGATCCACTCGACGAGGGGTTCGGTCGGGCGGGTGTACATCCAGCAGATGAGCCCGAGCGCGAAGAAGTTCTTCGACCGCTCGGCGTCGCGCGGCTTCACACCGAGCGGCTTGGTCGCCTCGACCGTGATCGAGGTCATCGGCACCTCGTACACGGTGAAACCCGCGAGCGTGTCGTCGGTGAGCGGGTTCGTCGAGTAGCCCGCTTTCGTCAGGCTGCGCTCGTCGAAGTTGTCGACGTTCACGATGAGCGTGGAACCCGTCGTGACGTCGCGCAGGTTTGCCTTCAGCGCGGCCGGGTTCATCGCGATCAGCACGTTCGGTATGTCGCCCGGCGTCACGATGTCGTGATCGGAGATGTGGACCTGGAACGACGACACCCCGGCGATGGTGCCGGCGGGGGCACGGATCTCGGCCGGGAAGTTCGGGAGGGTGGCCAGGTCGTTCCCGAACGCCGCACTCAGCTCGGTAAATCGGTCGCCGACCAACTGCATACCGTCGCCCGAGTCTCCTGCGAATCGGATGACGACGCCGTCGAGCGTTTCGGCCCGACGCGGCGGAGCGGCCTCTAGGGTCACCGTTGACCTCAGCTTTCTCGTCGCGAGCAGCCCACATTACCCACGGCCGCGCGGCGTTCCGGGTCTCGGGCGCCACCGATCGCGATCAGGTGAGCAGGTTCTCGATCGACGCGCTGGCGCGCCGGATGAGGGTCTGCACGCGCCTCCGATCGGACGCCCGGGCCACCATCTCGGCCTCGACCTCGACGCGTGAGCCCGTACCGGCGGCGCCGCGGAAGAACCGGCGCCGCACCCGGCCCAGCGCAACCACCTCGTCGCCGGTGTCGAGCTCTTCCACCCACGCCGGCGGACTCCAGATGACGACGGGCACCGACGCGGTCGCGCCACCCTCGGCCCGGCTCGTCAGCTGGAGCAACGCGAGCGTGCTCCCCGACGGCAAGACGCGCACTTCGGCGGGACTCGAACACGTCCCGCGGACAACGGCAAGATTCACAGACATTCAGCTTCCTCCAACACGAGACGAACGGCTTGGGGGAAGTGCGAGAGGAAGTGCGACACACGGTACGGCGAAGGTGTGACACTTTCGCCGTCCCAGCACCGTCGGTTTCGTCGACGGTCAAGTTCCCGAGCGATCCCGACGAGCGGGGCGCGCTAGTTCAGCGACGCGAGACGTTCGGCGACGTCGGCGAAGCCGGCCTCGTGCTTGCGTACCTGGAGAAACAGTTGGCGGGCACGCGGGATGTCGCCCGCCCGTTCGTAGAGATCGGCGAGCGCGTACCAGGCGCGCAGGTGGTACTCCTGCACGCGGTTGGTGTCCTTGGCGCGCCGCTCGAGCGCCGAGATCGCGTCCTGGAGCCGGCCGCGGTCGGCGAGCGACCCGGCCAGGACTATGCGGCCCTCGGTCACGAGCGCGGCGGTGGGCGACGAGTCGGCCAGTTCCCGCCACAGCTCGTCGACCCGGCGGTACTTGCGCTTGGCGCGCGCGCAGTCCATCAGCACCGGGTGCTGTTCCACATCGCCGCCGGTGAGCTGCACGAACGCTTCGAGCTCCTTCGTTGCCGCCTCGAAGTTCCCGGTGCGGTACTGACACAGTCCGAGGAGTTCGCGCACCGCGGCCACATCGGGGTACGCGTCGCGTAGCGGCCGCAGGAGTCGCGCCGCGTCGCGTTCGCGCCCGGCGCTGAACGCCTCGGCCGCGCGGCTGAGTTGGTCTTGCGCCTTGGCTGCGCCGCGACCGGCCACGCGGGCCAACTCGTCGAGTGCCTCGGTCGACTTCGGCCGGCGCCGCCGCGGCGCCTTGGTGGTACTCGCCGGAGCCTTGCGCGTGCGCGTCGACTTCGGCGCGGGTGGCGCGCTCTTCACCTTGCGCAGGCTCGACCGCCGGGTCGGTTCCGGTTCGGGTGGAGCCCCGCGGACACGGGTCTTGCGCGACGGGTACTGGATACCGCTCCGCGTCGGGTTGCGGTCGTCGCTCTCCTTCGAATGCCGCTTGTCGCGGGCGGGACGCCCCTTCGCGGCGCCCCGGGCACCGCTCGGCGCCGGCCGACCGGTCCGTTTCACGGGCCGGCCCGAACCTTCCGACGGACGACCGGTCCGCTTCACAGGTCGCGCGGGTTTCCCCGACTTCTCGGGCGGACGACCCGTGCGCTTGACCGGTCTGCCCGTCCTCGCCGAAGCCGGCTTTCCCGCCTTCTCCGGCGGACGACCCGTGCGCTTCACGGGGCGACCAGCGGTCGGCTTCCGGGGACGGCGCGGGTTGTCCTTGTCGTCTTCGTCGCGGCGCCGCCGTTCGGGCACGGGCTCATTCCTGTTCGCGGTCGGCCGAGCAGGCTACCCGCGGGACACCTCGGAAACCGGCTCCGACGAGCACCAGAATGGGCCCGGACGCGACGACGCCCGCCAATGCGGCGGGCGTCGTCCTAGATGCGAGGTAATCCGGCGGCGACCTACTCTCCCAGGAGGATTCCCTCCAAGTACCATCGGCGCGGGCGGGCTTAACTACCGTGTTCGGAATGGGAACGGGTGTGACCCCGCCGCCATGGCCACCGGAAATCTGTTGTCACTCGGTCGCGGCGAAGCGCGCCCTTGAGGACTCCATAGCGAGCACGAGTATTCGTTCGTAAACAAGTGAGGTGCGATCAAGCCCTCGGCCGATTAGTACCGGTCGGCTGAACACGTTGCCGTGCTTACACCTCCGGCCTATCAACCTGGTCGTCGACCAGGGGCCTTACCCGGTTAACCCGGTGAGAGACCTCATCTCGAAGCGAGTTTCGCGCTTAGATGCTTTCAGCGCTTATCTCTTCCGCAGGTCGCAAACCAGCCGTGCTCCTGGCGGAACAACTGGCACACGAGAGCTGCGTCCATCCCGGTCCTCTCGTACTAGGGATAGCTCTCCTCAAGTCTCTTACGCCCACGGAGTCGCGAACAGGACGTATGCCGTGCCAAGGTTCGCCGCGATTGTCAGCACCGCGACCACCGCCGCCACACGGCGACC
>JANNHK010000022.1:0-4078 GCA_031404355.1 Actinomycetes bacterium | reverse complement strand
GTGCGGGTGCACGTACTCGACCGGGTCCTCGATCGTGAGGATGTGACACGAGCGGTTCTCGTTGATGTAGTTGATCATCGCCGCGAGCGTCGTCGACTTCCCCGAACCGGTCGGGCCGGTCACGAGCACGAGGCCCTGCGGCAGGTTCGAGAAGTACTCGACCGCGGGCGGCAGGCCCAGCTCGCCGAACGTCGGCAGGCGCATGGGGATGACACGCAGTGCCATCGCGAGCGAACCCTGTTGGAAGTAGCAGTTGGCGCGGAAGCGGGCGACGCCGTTCCACGAGAACGAGAAGTCGACTTCCTTGTTCACGCGCAGCTCTTGCTTGAGGTCCTCGCTGAGCACGCTGAGCACCAGGTGCGCGACGTGGTCGTCGTCGAGGATGGGTTCGTCCTCCAGCGGATCGAGCTGGCCGTCGACGCGCACGAGCGGCCGGTTCAGCGCAGTGAGCAGGAGGTCGGAACCACCCTTCTCCCACAAGGCCGCGAGGTACCGCTCGATGGGCGCGAGGCTGACTGAGCTGATGGCCATATCCGCGTGTTTCGGCGGGAATCGGGGGTTGGTTGAGGGCGTCTGCGTCCCGGAGGGCGTCAGGCGGCTTCCGTCGTGTAGTCGCGGAGGACAACGCTGGTCCCGGGTTCATGCAGGCACGCGGCCATCTCGAGGAGATGCCGGGTCGTAACCTCGTCGACGTAGGCCTCACCGCAGTTTTCGCACACCTCGGCCGGTACGTCACGCACGACAAGCGTGGAGCGATCCCGCGTGAAGGTCACCGTGGTGCTCCCGTCCCGGGTCTCCCCCTGATGGCACACAATGCACTTCATAGGCGCGCCACTCAGGGTTCCCTGTCGTCGCGGGAATCGACTTCTTGCTCGGACGGCACGCCGCCCGTTTCGAGAACCACGGACGACAAGCTACGCGGTGAGGAGGAGGTCGGAACCACCCTTCTCCCACAAGGCCGCGAGGTACCGCTCGATGGGCGCGAGGCTGACTGAGCTGATCGCCATACGAGGGTCTTCGGCTCACCAACGCGACCGGTTGAGGACAGTTAGGGAGTAGGGCAGCTCACGGTGTTGACGTCGCCGGTCAAGGCGTCGTACGACCATCCCGCGAGCGCACCTCCGTACTTCGTGTCGGCATCGCTGATCAGGTTTGCCGTTTCGAGCTCGGCGGCCGCGAGGGCGAGATCTGTACCGGGCAGACGGTCGTCGTTCTCGGCGCGATAGCCCACTACGGCGTCGGCAAACATGTTGCCCTCCGCGGCACAGGAGTTCGCTTCGGCCTTGCCGGTCAAGTTCCCGATCGCGAACACCACGGTGGCCGCAAGGATGCCCAAGATGACAACGACGATGAGCAGCTCGACGAGCGTGAAACCCCGCTCATTCAGCCGTGTGCTCATAAAACTCCTTCGGCGGTCATCGTCGGCCGGTTGAGTGAGAACGCCGAACGCGACGGGGCCCCGCCTCTCGGCGGGGCCCCGTGCGTTCGTTGGCCGGCGCTAGGCCGTGCAGCCGGTGCGGGTGACCGTGCCGCCGCCCGTGTAGGCAAAGCTCGGGTCCGCGGGCACAGCCGCGTTGTCGAGGAACTTCGGAGCCGACTTGAGCAGCGGGTCCGCGCCACCGGTGAGGTCGCCGATCGCCGTCGGATACGCCCCGGTGTCGGCCTTGTACGCCTCTGCCGCCGTCTCAACCGTCGTGGCCTCGGTGTCGCAGCCGTTGACGCCGGCCGATTCAGTGAGGTTTCCCACTGCGAACACGACGATGCCGGCGAGGATGCCGAGGATCACGACCACGATCAAAAGTTCGACGAGCGTGAAACCCTGCTCGAGAATGTTCTTGTCTTCGTCCTTGCGCACTCGGTGACTCCCTTGTCGTCGGGGGCGCACCTGCGCACCCCGCCCTGGCTGGTTTCAGGTTTTCTCAACGGCGTCTACGCGGGAGCCCTGAATGGGCCGCGCGACCCATTTGGTGCGAGAAACACCAGGTTGTGGCGCCGGTCACTATCCGCCCTTGCTCGCTCCGCCCATGACGCCGTACATCGCGGAGATGAGCGCGATCGCGACGAATCCGACGATGCCGCCCATGAGAATGATCACTGCGGGTTCGAAGAGCGACGTGAGCTTCTTGAGCTTGTACTCGAGTTCGCGCCCGTAGAACTCCGCCGCGTTCTCGAGTTGGATATCGAGCGTTCCGGTGTCCTCACCGACGCGCATCATCTGCGTCGCGGCCTTGGGGAACAGCTGCGTATCGGCAATGGGCGCGGCGAGGCCCTCGCCTTCGAGCATGCGTTCCTGCGCGTGCAGGAGCCCGGCTTCGAACACCTTGTTGTTCGCGCCCTGCATGGCGGCGGTCAGCGTCTCCGGCAAAGGGACACCGGCCTTGATCATGGCGGCGATGATGCGACACGTGCGTTCGACCACCGCGCACAACACGACGCTCTTGATCAGCGGAAGCCGCAAGAAGAACTTGTCGCGGATGACACGACCCTTCGGGTTCTTCTGGAGCCACACGCATCCCGCGATCATCAGTATCCAGAGCGCGACCCACACGAACCAGAACTTCTGGGTGAGGTCCGACATGCCAAGCAACATGCGGGTCGGCAGCGGGAGCGCGCCGTCGAGCTCCTTGAAGAACGTGGTGAACTTCGGGAGCACGAACACGGTGAGAATCACCGTCGTGACGACGGACATGCCCGCGATCACCGCCGGGTACACCATGGCCGACTTGATCGCGCTCTTGGCTTCGAGGTCGCGTTCGATGTAGCCGGAGAGTTGGTCGAGCGAGAGGTCGAGCTGGCCGGTCAGTTCCGAGGCCCGCAGGATGCCGCAGTAGTAGGGCGGGAACACCTTCTCGTGCTCTTCGAGCGCCTCGGAGAACGGCACGCCGTTGTTGATCTGCTCGCGCATGCGCCCGAGAATCTGCTTGAACCGCTTGTTCCCGGAGCCGTCTTCGATGATCTCGAGCGCCTCGGTGATGGGGATACCGCTGCGTACGAACGCCGCCATCTGGCGCGAGAAGTGCATGATCTCCGGTCGGGGAACGCGCTGGGGCGTGAGTTCGAGCTCGTTGAAACTCTTCTTCTGCTTGACGGTCTTGACCTCGAGGTTGCGCAGCAGGAGTTCGTTGCGCAGGACGTCCTCGCTGGGCGCCTCCACCGTCTCCTTGACTTCGGACCCGTCGGGTCCGACAGCGACATACTTGTAGACAGGCATCGTTTTCCTCGCCCCTTACAGCACGTACACGGTGCGCAGCACCTCGGCAATGGTGGTCATGTCGTCGGTTACGAGCCGCACCGCCTGTTCGCGGAGCGGCTTCATTCCTTGTTCCATCGCGAGCGCCCGCAACTCGGCGTGCGGCGCGGCGTTGACGATGAGTTCTTTCATCTCGTCGGTGATCGCGAGCACTTCGTAGATGCCGATGCGCTCGAAGTAGCCCGTCTGACCGCAGAAGTTGCAGCCGGCGCCGCGCATGAACACCTGTTTGCTCAGGTCACCGCCGCCGCGTTCGTAGAACGACCGCTCGACCGCAGTCGGGGAGTACGGCTCGGTGCACTGCGTGCAGATCCGCCGAATCAGACGTTGACCGACAATGCCGAGCAGCGACGAGGCGATCAGGAACGACTCGATGCCCATGTCGAGGAAGCGGTGCAGGGCCGATGTCGCGTCGGTTGCGTGCAACGACGACATGACGAAGTGCCCGGTCAGCGCGGCCTGTACCGCGATACGAGCGGTTTCGATGTCACGAATCTCACCGACGAGGATGGCGTCGGGGTCCTGACGGAGAATGGCGCGCAGCCCGTTGGCGAAGGTGAGCCCGGCCGCCTCGTTGATCTGGATCTGGTTGATCGACGGGAAGACGTACTCGACCGGGTCCTCGACGGTCACCACGTTGATGGCGTCGTCGACGATCGCACTCATGGTCGCGTACAGGGTCGTGGTCTTGCCCGAACCCGTCGGTCCCGCGCAGATCACCATGCCGTACGGCGACTTCACGAGGTCGGAGTACCGGGCGTGCGTGTCGGGCGGCATTCCGAGTGCCGACAGTTCGATGAGGGCACGCGACTTGTCGAGCAGACGCAT
>JANNHK010000021.1:0-24258 GCA_031404355.1 Actinomycetes bacterium | reverse complement strand
CGTCCCAGTCGGGATGCTCGCCGGAGATGCAACGGAAGTACTCCACCAACGGCTCCAGCGCCGCGGGCAGGTCGAGCACCTCCGCGGTCCCGTCGATCTGTACCCACGCTCCGTTCCACTCGTCGGAGAGCACGCACGCAGCAGCCGCGGGCCGCCGGCGGAGATTCGCGACCTTGGCGCGACTCGGATACGTCGCCACGACGAGCCGCCCCTCGGCATCGACACCGGCGGTCACCGGCGAGAGCTGCATCGTGCCGTCGGCGCGGGTCGTCGTGAGGATCACCCGGTGCCGCGGGCGGAGAAAGGCGAGCAGTTCCTCACGGTCGACGACACGATTGGTTGCGATATGACGCGCCACGCTAGAGCGCCCCGTACAGGGCGTCGAAGATCGGGGGCCAGCGCGGGTCGGTGCGGTCGGGACCCCACCAGAGGCGGTTCATCGCGTAGCCGAGCGAGATGCCGGCGTCGGGGTCGACGATGCCGAGGGAGCCGCCGCTGCCGTTGTGCCCGTACGTGCGGGTTCCCGGACCGAACTGCCACTCCGGGATCGTGTGCTCAAAACCGAGACCGAATGCCGTGGGGAGTTCCATGACGCGGTCAACGCCTTCGACGTGGACGCGCCCGAACTCCGCGACGAGTTCCGCCGGTGCGAGCGTCGCGAGCGTGCCGTACACACGGTCGAGGCCTCTTGCGTTCGAGTGCAGGTTCGCGGCCGGAATGACCGCGCGGCGGAAGGTGTCGGTCATGCAGTGCGCGACGTCGTTGCAGTCGGGAGGGTTGCCGAAGGCGCGAGGGCCAAGCGACGTCTTCATGTCCCAGTTGTCGAAGAACGTCCCTTCGGTCGACATCTCGACAGTGAGGTCGGCGGTGCGACCGTCGAACTCGGCCGGGAGCGGCATACACAGATCGACCCCGAGCGGCGCGGCCAGCTCGTCGCGGACGAGTTCGCCGCAGTCGCGGCCGGTCGCTCGCAACAGCACCTCGCCGATCAGGTGCCCGAACGTGACACCGTGATAGCCGTGCGCGGTCCCAGGTTCCCACCAGGGTTCCTGCTCCGCGAGCGCGACCGTCATGGCCTTCCAGTCGCTCAGCGAACCGTGCGGCATGCGCTGACTGATCGCGGGCAGGCCGGCCTCGTGGGTCAAGAGCCAGCGGACCGGGATCGTGTCCTTGCCGGCGGCTGCGAACTCGGGCCAGTACGACGCGACGGGTGCGTCGAGATCGACCAGCCCGCGCGCGACTGCCCACATCGTCGCTATCGCCACCACGCCTTTGGTGCACGAGAAGACGCAGACGAGAAGACGCAGACGAGGCTGTCGTGCTCCCAGGGCCGGGTGCGCGCCGCGTCGAGGTGCCCGCCCCACAGATCGACGACGTTGCGATCCTCGATACTGACCGAGAGCGACGCTCCAAGTTCGAGCCCGTCTGCGAAGTTCTGCGCGAACGCGTCGCGCACACCCGCGAACGCGGGATCGCACGTACCCGCGGGGTCGGTCACAGCACGTCCGTCGCCTGCGGGTTGTGGTACTCGCGCCAGTGCGAGATCTTGCCGGCGCGGAAGCGGACCACGCCGATGTAGCGGTTCTTGTACGCGTTGCCGTTGCGCACGACAACGGCGTCGCTGTGGTATTCGGCGATCAGTTCGTCGGGGTCGAGGCACTCGTGGATCCGGTCGAGCGTCAGCGCGAACGAGCTGAACATCTTGAAGGTCATGAGCTGCATCTGGTTCCACTGCTCAAGGCCCTCGATCGGGTTCGGCAGGAAGTCAGGGCCGTACGGGAGTTCGAAGACCAGGTCGTCGGTCATGAAGTCGGCCAGCATTTCGAACTTGCCGGCCGAGATCGTCTCGAGCACGGTCTCGAACAACGCCCGGTTGGAAACGCGCGTGTCGTCGGTCATGTCATCGGCTCCTTGCCAGGTCACTGAGCACTCGAATGCAGTCGGCTTGCGACGCGGCCGGGTCGTCGCCGACGCCGAACGGCGACAGCACCACCTCGTCGGCACCCGCGTCGAAGAACGTCTGTACCTTGGCGGCCAACCCGTCCTCGTCGCCGTACAGGACCGACGCGTCGATCATGGCGTCGCTCCACTTCTTTCCCGCGAGTTCGACGCCCGCGGACTCGAAAATCGCCCGGTAGAACGGCATGTGCGGGTACACCGCGAGGTCGACGGCCGCCATGGCGTGTACCGCGTCGCGACTCGTCGTCAGCGCGCACGGCAACTCGGCGATGAGCGGCGGCGCCGGTCGATCGGCGGCCGTCGCACCGGTGACGACGTTCGGCGCGATGACGTTCTGCATGTAGCCCGCCGGGCACAGCCACGCCAGCGCGCCGTCGGCGTGCCCGCCCGCCAGCCGCGCCGCTTGTTCACGTAAGACACCGAGCATCACGGGCGGCACGGGCGCGTCGGCGACGTCGAGGAACGCGTTCACCTGGTAGCGCTCGCCGTCGTGCGCGACCCGGCCCTCGGCGAGCAGTCCCTTCACGATCGCCAGGTACTCGCGCAGGTGGCCGATCGGCCGGTCGAAGTCGATGCCGTACATCCCCATGACCCGGGCGTGGCTGGCACCGATGCCGAGCCGGAACCTGCCCTCGCACGCGGCGCTCGCCGACGCGGCCTGCTGCGCCATGACGACCGGATGCCGCGGCCACGTCGGTACGACGGCGATGCCGAGCTGCAACGTCGTCGTCGCCGGACCGGCCAGCGCCAGCGCGATGAACGAATCGAAACCGAACGCGGACCCCAGCCACATGCCGTGGAATCCCTGTTCCTCGGTGCGGGCCCCGAGTTCGCGAACGGCGGCGAGGCTGCGGGTTTCGGGGAACAGCAGCGAGAGTTTCACTTGACGTTGGGCGATCCGAGCGGGCCCGCGAGGTAACCGCCGTCGAGGACGAACTCCGAGCCGTAGCAGTACGACGACTCGTCGGACAGCAAGAACGCGACCATGGCCGCGACCTCGTCGACGCTCCCCACCCGGCCCGCGGGCACAACGCCGGCCATCGCCTCGACCGGATCGGTGCCCGGCGGCAGCCCACTGCGCAACATCGGCGTGTCGATCGGACCCGGGTGGATCGAGTTCACGCGCACGCCCCGGCGGGCGAGCTCGATCGACGCGACGCGCGTCAGTCCGCGGAGTGCGAACTTCGACGACGCGTAGCCGGCAATGCCCCACGCGCCGACGAAACCGTTCACGGACGACACGTTGACAATGCTCCCGCCACCCGCGGCGATGATCGCGGGTGCGACCGTGTGGATGCCGATGAACGCGCCGACCTGATTGACGTCGACGACCTGGCGGTATTCCTCAACGGAGGTCTTGATGATCGACTTGGGCGGCAGGCTGATGCCGGCGTTGTTCACGAGCGCGTTCACCCGTTCGAACGCGCCGAGGGCCGCGGTGAGCGTCGCTTGCCATTCGTCTTCGGAGCGCACGTCGAGGTGCGAGAAGATCGCGTTGCCGCCCAGTTCCGCTGTCAGCTTCTCGCCCGCGGCGTCGTCGACGTCGGCGACCACGACCCGGGCGCCACGCTCGACGAGCATCTGCGACTCGGCCGCGCCCTGCCCACCGGCGCCACCCGTGACGATCGCGACGCACCCGTCAAGAGAGGTGCTCACGCGCTCAGCTCCGGGATGAGCGCCTCGCCCACGCGGCGAATGCTCGCCATCACCTCGTCGTGGCGGAGATGGCCGAACTGCATCAGGCTCATGAGGCGGCCGAACCCGGCGTCGCGGTACTTCTGCGCCTTACGGATACACGTGTCGACATCACCGATGATCACCGAGTCCTGGTGTTCGAGCGCTTCGTACGCCTCGACGGGGTCGATGTCGTAGCCCAGCACCTGGCGGTTCATCAAGCGGACGATCGGATTCTCGTCTTCGGGGTTGAGGTCGACGTTGACCTTGCTCTCGTCGACCGCCTTCTGCGACCGCTTCGACGGCGCCATGTTCACGTTGCCGCGGATGAGGTTCGTCCACACGGTGCGGGGCACCGAGAACACTTTGGGCGCCGCGTTCACGTACCAGAGCGCAGCTTCGGCGGCCCGGCTCTTGATCGCGTCGTCGACGGTCTCGGTGCAGAACACGAACGTGAACACGCCCCGTTGGTCGTTGACGAACTTGCCGACCGGGTTGTCGCACGCGGCGAGCCCGGCGTCGTACTCGACCATCATCGTCTCGAGTACCGAGACCGGCGAAAGCAACGTCGTGCACAGGACACCCATGCCCAGCTCGCCCGCCATGCGGAAGCTGCCGGGCGACGACACCGTCTGCCACAGCGCCGGGTGCGGTTGCTGGACCGGCTTGGGCACGAGCGTGCGCTTCGGGATGCTGAGGCGTTCCGACTCCCACGTGAACTCCGGCTCCGTCCACGCCGTCACGCACAGGCGCGCCGCTTCTTCCAGTTCGGCAAGCGTCGCGTCGGGGTCGATGCCGAACGTCGCCCACTCCGCGCCACCGGAACGCGCGAGGCCGAGTTCGAGGCGCCCGTTCGACAGGTGGTCGAGCACCGCGGCCCGCTCGGCCACGCGCAGCGGATGGTTGATCTTGAACGGGGTGAGCACACCGGCGTGCCCGATGCGGATGCGTTCGGTGTGCTGCGCGATCGCCGCGTTCATCAGCTCCGGTGCGCCGGAGTACGAGAACTCGGGCGTGCAGTGGTGCTCGACCGACCACCAGCAGCCGTAACCGAGTTCGTCGGCGAGGCGCACCTGCGCGAACGCGTTCGCGAACACGTCGCGTTCGTGATCGGGCCCCCAGGGCTCGGGCATCTGCAGTTCGTTGAACAGGTCGATGATCATCAGTTCCCCATCATTACGACAGCGCGGCTCACAGCATCGCGACCGGGTTCACCGGCGAACCGGTGCCGCCACCGATCTGCAGCGGCAGGACGACGAACAAGAACTCCCAACGCGCCTCGGCCGCGCAGGCGGTAGCCAACCGGTCGAGTCGCAGGTTGTCGAGGAGGTGCACGCCCATGCCGACGAGCAGGCATTGGTGCACGGGAATCGACCACGCGTGCGGGTTCGCGGGCAAGACGTCGGAGACACCGTCGGAGCCGAGCACCGAGAGATCGTGCTCGTGCAACCACGGGATGCACTCCGGATCGAGACCGGCAAGCCCGGGGTCGTTCGGATCCCACGGGCCGAACTCGGCGCGACGCGCGTCGCGTCCGGTCCCGACGAGCAGAATGTCGCCCGGCTCGGTGGCAACCGATTGGGCGCGGCATGCTCCGTCGAGTTCGTCGGGCGCGATCGCGTCCCCCGGTGCAAGCCAGTCGACACCGCGTAGACGCGGGATGTCGAGAAAGACGCCGCGCCCGACGATGCCGTCGAACGCGGCCGCGATCGAGTTGCGCTTCGCACCGAGGCTCGTCACATCGGATGCCGGGAACCCGTTGTACATCTGGCCGTCGACGAACACGTGACACAGTGCGTCGATGTGCGAGACGGCCATGCCGTGGAACGACACGCCGACGAAGTCGGCCGACGCCTGCAGGCCCGGGCCGCGCGCGAGGTCGCCGGCCATGACCATGTGGTGCAGCGCAGGTGTCGGGTTGTCGGCGGCCGGCCGGACCGGCAGTTCGCGCCCGCACGAGACGACGGCGCCCGAACGCACCAGCGCCGTGGCCCGCGCGACCCGCTCCGGCGTGAGCAGGTTGAGCGCGCCGCGTTCGTCGTCGGCGCCCCAGCGCCCCCAGTTCTTTGTGGCCGCGAACAGTTCCGCGCACCGCGCTTCTGGGATGCGCGTCATGACTCCCGCTTCGGGAGTTCGTCGATGCGGCTTCCCAACACACCCGGCGCGTACTCGATGAACTCGACGATCAGGCCGTCGGGGTCGCGGCACGAGCAGACGTTCACGATGCCCGCCCGCTCCGCCGACTGCGGCTCCGACACGAACTCGATACCGCGCGCGGAGAGGTCTTCGTAGGCGGCCTGCACGTTCTCGGTGCGCAACGCGATGATGCGCGGCACCCGCAGCTCGATCGGCACATCAGGCGGCGGATCGAGCACCGGTTCGAGCCACTCGATGAGATCGAGCCGGGTATGCAGTTCGCCGTCGCCGATACCGAGCAACGCGCCCCGTCCTTGGGCCGCGGGCATGCCAAAGTTGCGCGCGACCATGCGCGGCCAGATGATGTCGCGGTTGTCGCGCAGCACCTTGAACCCGATGGTCGTGTAGAAGTCGAGCGAACGCTCGAAGTTCGTCGCGTTCACCGTGAAGTGGAAGATGGACTTGATGTGCCAGTCGCCTGCCATGCCGGCTCAGATCGGTGTCGTGAGTTCGAGGGCGTTGGCGCCCATCACACGGTCGACGGTTTCCTGCGGCAGCCCGGCCAGCTCGTCGCGATACGAGAGCGGATCGGCGATCCCTTCGGTGTGCGGCCAGTCGGAGCCGAACAGCGTGCGCTCGACGCCGATCATCTCGACCGCAGCGACCGGCTTGTCCTCCCAGAACGGCGACACCCAGACCTGACGCCGGAACAAGTCGCTGGGCGACTCGGCAAACGACCCCGGCGCCATCGCCGCCGACTTCGCAACCCGCCGCAGCACCGTCGACACCCAACTCGCGCCGTTCTCGATCGACGCGATGCGCAGGCGCGGGTGGCGTTCGAGCACCTTGTGGCACAGCAGGGCCAGCATCGTCTCCGTGATGGCCCGGTTGCCGGTGATCGCACGCGAGAGCGGGCTCGCGAAGAACGCCTTGGACTCGGTGTCGGGCTCCCACGCCTCGACGTGCGCGTTGTAGCCGGAGTCGCCGCCGTGGAACGCGACCGTGATCCCCGCCTCGCCGACGCGCGACCAGAAGGAGTCGTACTCCTTCGTGAACGGTGACGTCGTGCCGGTCTGCGTGTGCACCGGACCGGGCCGCATGCACACCACCCGTGCGCCGCGACCGAGCACAACCTCGAGTTCGGCGACCGCGCCATGGATGTCGACGAGCGAGATGTAGGGCGCGGCGAAGATGCGGTCGCGGTACGCGTAGCCCAGTCTTCGTGCATCCACGTGTTGAACGCGCCGAACGTCACCATCGCCGCTTCGGCGTCGTGCGCGAACGCTTCTTCGAGGCCGACGCCGAGCGTCGGGAAGAGCCACACCGCGTCGAGTCCCTGCGCGTCCATGACTGCGAGCCGCGCGTCGCGGTCGCGGTACTCGGGCCGGATCGGTTCGAGTTCGCCGAACGCGCTCTTCACGTCGGTGCCGGCGTTGCCCTTGAAATACGCCTGCAGCGCACCCGGCTGACCGACCGGGTCGAACGTCGGGTGCGGGATGAACTTGTTGAGGCGGCCGCCGACGAGGAGCCGGGATCGGCCGTTGACCTCGGCCCACTGGACGCAGCGCCCCGCCATCGACTTGGGGACGTGCCGGGTGAACGCGTCGGTCGCCTCGTAGTAGTGGTTGTCGCTGTCGAAGATCATGTCCCCCCCCTTCAGCCAACGTCGTGAACCTAACCGGCGCGTGAGGGTGGGGGCCTGAGCTTGCGCTTACCAGTCTTCGGGCCGGGTGGACCGAGGGTCCAACCTTGCGATTTCAATCGATGGTGGATCGAGCACATCGGTCCGACATTCTCATATGTGGTCGGGCCACCCTTGGCGTAGTCGTGGATGTGATCGATCTCGAGATACCCGCGGCAGTTGCAGTCTTCGATGGTGCATTCGAGGCCCTGCACGACCAGAGCAGTGCGGAGTTCGGCCGGAATGTGGCGGCCGAGGTGCGCAACCGTGCGGATGTCCTTGCCCTTGGCGATCACCGCCGTGAGAAACGCGTCCCCGAGCAGCCCGCGCACCCACTCGACGTTCACGGGACCGACGCCGGGTATCTCAGAGCGCTCGCCATCGAGCACGTTCCCGCGCTTGAGCGCGGCGTGGTCGACAACGATGTGCACGCGAAAGTTCGTGCGCCGCGTTTTCGAACCCCCGTTGAGGGCGAAGTCGGCCAATGCATCGGCCGCGTACGCCTCGTGCGGTTCGTGATCGGTTCCGGCTCGTCGTTCCCGGAACATCCGTTGCACTTCGGCGTCGAGCTTTTCCTTGAGCTGGCCGCCGACTTCGGGCGTGAGACGGAACCGCCCGGCGAACATCCCGTCGGCATCAGTCCATGTCCGCAGGAACCGCGACTTGTGTTGCCGCTCCGAGCGTTCGGCCGGGTCCTCGACCGCGGCCCGGGCGGCAATGCACGCATCCTTCAATGGAACCAGACCCTGCCGAGCCGCTTCCAACAACGACGCTTCGGCAGCAGGGTTGTGGCTCGCGGCCTCGGCAATCATCTGGGCCTGCTTGGCCGACAACTCGCCCCGCTGAACCGCGGCATCGGTCTTGGGCAGCAACTCCAAGCGGCGCGCCGTTTCGATCGCGGCACGAGCTTCGCCATTGCCGACCCCGAGCGTGCGGGCGACGAGCTCGTTCGCGTTGCGTTCACCCGTGATCACGTGCGCATTGGACTCGGCGACCTGCTTCGCAGCCTTCGCGACCATGCCGTAGACCATGCGCTGGATCGCGCCGAGCTCGTCGAGCAATCGCACCGCTTTGGGCGCCGGCAACTCGAAGAGATCGAAGTCGCGGACGAGCCCTTCGAGGGCGGTGCGGCAGGTCACAAGCTGATCGAACATCTGTTCGTATAGTAGCCGGGAGGTGCGCCAGAAACGAGAGAAACACCCTTATTTGTTAGGAAGTTTTCGGGTATCGAGCTCGCGGCGATTGCGTTCGAGGTGGTCCTGCTCCGCCGCGTTGTTCGTGAGCGTGAGGGCCCGGTCGAACGCTTGGGCCGCCTCGTCGTCGCGATCGAGGCGGACCAGAAGTTCGGCTCTCGTTGCGTGGAACAGGTGATACGTGTCGAGATCGAGCTCGTCGACGGCTGCGAGCGCGGGGCCGGGGCCCTCGACCTCGGCCAGCGCGACGGCCCGGTTGAGCGCAACGACTGCGGTCGGTGTGATCGCGACGAGCTGGTCGTACAGTGCGAGGATCTGGCGCCAGTCGGTGGTGGCGGCCGTCGCGGCGTCGCTGTGCACCGCGTTGATCGCGGCTTGGATCTGGTACGGACCGGGTTGGTTGCGGCGCAGGCACCGGCGCACGAGGTCTTGCCCCTCGTCGATAAGCGCCCGGTCCCACAGTGTTCTGTCCTGGTCGGGCAGCAGTACGAGGCTGCCGTCGGCAGTCGTGCGCGCCGCGCGGCGCGACTCGGTAAGCAGCAACAGCGCGAGCAACCCGAGCACTTCGGGCTCGTCGGGCATGAGCTCGTTGAGCAGACGCGCGAGCCGGATCCCTTCGGCGCAGAGGTCGTCGCGGATGAGTGCGTCGCCTTCGGTCGCCGTGTAGCCCTCGTTGAAGATGAGGTAGACGACGGCGAGCACGGGGCGCAGCCGGCTCGGGAGTTCGGCGTCGCTCGGCACGCGGTACGGAATCTTCGCGTCGCGGATCTTCGCCTTCGCACGCACGAGGCGCTTCGCCATCGTTTCCTCGGGCACGAGGAACGCCCGGGCGATGTACGGCGTTTCGAGCCCGCCGAGCAGACGCAGCGTGAGTGCGATCTGCGCACTGGGTGCGAGGGATGGGTGGCAACACGTGAATATCAGGCGGAGCCGGTCGTCTTTGACGTCACTCATCGGTTCGTCCGGTTCGTCGTCTGCTTGGAGCAGCGCGGCTTGCGTGTGGAGGTCATGGCGCGATCCCTCGCGTCGCAAGCGGTCGACGGCGCGGTTGCGAGCCGTCGTCGTGATCCATCCGCCGGGATTCGGTGGGAGTCCCGTTTCGGGCCATCGCGCACTCGCTACGACGAACGCTTCCTGGACCATCTCTTCGGCGAGGTCGATGTCGCCGAAGAGACGGACTAGGTGAGCGACAACCTTTCCGGATTCCTCACGGAAGACGCGGGCGAGTGCGGCATTTTCGACGGCCGGCACAGACGGCTCAGCCTTCGGACTGGAACGGCCTGACCTCGACCAGGTTCATACATGCCGCCGAGGCCTTCGCCGCCAGTGCGAGTGCGGCGTCGAGGTCGGGAGCTTCGATTACCCAGAACCCGCCGAGCTGTTCCTTGGTCTCGGCGAACGGTCCGTCCGTCATGACGACGTCACCGTCTGTCGCGGTCACGACGGTTGCGGTGTTGGGGTGTTCGAGTCCGCCGGCGAAGACCCACGCTCCCGACGCCGTGAGCGCTTCGTTGAACTCGTCGACCTGCTTGAAGGCCTTCTGCATGTCTTCGGGCGGCGGCAGGGCGTCCCAGTCGTGGATGACGGAGAGCATGTATTGCGTCATTGGTCTGTTCCTTTCGGGCGGACGAGCCAAGGTAGGCCCGGCTGTCACCCAGAGCTACGAACGGGTCTCCCGCCAGAGGACAGCTCCGCGAGATTTTTCTTCGGAAACGCGCCGGATCAGGTTCTGACCAGGGCATCTGCGGCGCTGTCGGCCCGCCCATCCCCGCCGATAAGGACGGGATGGACCCCCTCGACATCAATGCGCACCTGATCTCGCCGCTGCGACCGCACGTCATCGTGCTGTTCGGCGCGACGGGCGATCTCGCACGGCGCAAGCTCCTGCCGGGCCTGTTCCATCTCGAGCAGGCCGGCCTGCTGCCCGAGTGCCGGATCATCGGCACGTCGCTCGACGACCTCGACACCGCGGGGTTCCGCACCTTCGCCCGTGCGGCACTCGACGAGTTCGCGCACCACGGTGTCGATGCCGACGAATGGGATGCTTTCGCGGAGACGCTCTCGTACGTCAGCCAGTCGGCGGGCAGTCACCGACTCGCCGAGGAAGTCGACAAGCGCGAGCGTGAGCTCGGCGACGACGTCGCGCGACTGCACTACCTCAGTGTCCCGCCCGCCGCCGCGCCCGACGTCGTGCACAGTCTCGGCGAGGTCGGCCTGGCCGAGCGGGCGCGCATCATCATGGAGAAGCCGTTCGGGACGAACCTGGCGACCGCCGAGGCACTCAACGCGTCCCTGCACCAGACATTCGACGAGAAACAGATCTTCCGCATCGACCACTTCCTCGGCAAGGAGGCCGCGCTCAACATCTTGGCGTTCCGGTTCGCGAACGGTCTCTTCGAACCCATCTGGAATCGCCAGCACATCGCGCATGTGCAGATCGACGTCCCCGAAACGCTGTCGATCGGCCGGCGGGTCGGCTTCTACGAGAACACCGGCGCGTATCGCGACATGGTCGTCAACCATCTGTTCCAGGTGCTCGCGTTCACGGCGATGGAGCCACCGACCGAGCTCGAACCGCGGTCGATCGGCGAGGAGAAGAACAAGGTGTTCCGCTCGTTGAGCCCGATCGAACCGGCGCAAGTGGTGCGGGGCCAGTACGACGGCTACCTCGACGAGCCGGGCGTGCCGGCGCACTCGGAGACCGAGACGTTCATCGCCCTGCGGTGCGAGATCGACAACTGGCGGTGGGCGGGCGTGCCGTTCTACCTCCGCACCGGCAAGCGCATGGCGCAAGGCGCACGCATCATCTCCATCGCGTTCCGCGAACCACCCAAGAGCATGTTCCCGGTGGGGTCGGGTGTCGGCGCGCACGGGCCGGACCACCTCACGTTCGATCTCGCCGACTCGTCGAAGCTGTCGCTGTCGTTCTACGGCAAGCGCCCCGGTCCGGGCATGCGCCTCGACAAGCAGAGCCTGCAGTTCGCGTTGCACGACACGGGCCGCACGACCGACCTCCTCGAAGCGTACGAGCGCCTGATCTACGACGCGATGTGCGGCGACCACACGCTGTTCACGAGCGCAGAAGGCATCGAGAAACTGTGGGAGCGATCGAAACCGCTCCTCGACAATCCCCCACCCGTGCGCCCGTACCCGCCCGGCTCGTGGGGACCGAACGCCATCCACCAACTCATCGCGCCGGATGCGTGGCGGCTCCCGTTCGAACGCGCCTGGCGGAGCGCGTAAGAAAATCGCGGCGGTTTGCGGGGGCCCCTGACATCATGCGCCCATGCCCGACAACCACTTCGCCGGCCGAATCGCCGAGCGGTACGACGCGACCTCGGCGGAACGATTCGGCCCGGCGGATCTCGACCCGACGGTGGACGTTCTCGCCGGCCTCGCAGGAACGGGCGCCGCGCTCGAACTCGGCATCGGTACCGGCCGCGTTGCGCTCCCGCTCAGCGGGCGGGGCGTGCGCGTGCACGGGATCGACCTCTCGCCCGACATGGTCGCCCAACTCCGTGCGAAACCTGACTCCGACGCGATCGGTGTGACGATCGGCGACTTCGCGACCACAACGGTCGAAGGCACGTTCGCGCTTGCGTATCTCGTGTACAACACGATCAACAACCTGACCTCGCAGGCGGAACAGGTCGCGTGTTTCCGCAACGCCGCCGCGCATCTGGAACCGGGCGGGTGCTTTGTGATCGAAGTCGGCGTCCCGGCGCTCCAGCGACTCCCACCGGGCGAGACGTTCCACGCGGTCACCGTGACGCCGAAGCATCTCGGGTTCGACGAGTTCGACATCGCCAACCAAGGACTCATCTCGCACCACTACCACGATGTCGACGGCGCGTTCGAACTGATCTCCGTACCGTTTCGCTACGTCTGGCCGGCGGAGCTCGACTTGATGGCGCAACTGGCGGGGATGACGTTGCGCGAACGCTGGAGCGACTGGAACCGCGCGCCGTTCACGAGCGAGAGCACCAAGCACGTCTCGGTCTGGGAGAAGCCGGCCTAGGCGCGGGACGCGCAATCGTCGCGTTGTCGCGTGCGTAGGCGTCGATCGACAGGACCGGCGTTCGGGCGTAGCGTCCGGGCATGTCATTTGCAGACGTGAATGGTCAGCACATCTACTTCGAGGACTCCGGTGGCGGCGGGGCCGCGGTGATCTTCAGCCACGGGTTCTTGATGGACCACGAGATGTTCGAGCCGCAAGTTCGCGCCCTCGCCGGTGAGTTCCGGTGCATTACGTGGGACGAGCGAGGCTTCGGCCAGACCCAGGCGAAGGGCGCGTTCACGTACTGGGATTCGGCCGACGACGCGCTGGCGCTGCTGGCGCACCTCGGTGTCGAGCAGGCGTTCTTCGTCGGCATGTCGCAGGGAGGATTTCTCTCGATGCGGGCCGCGCTCCGCGCACCCGATCGTGTCATCGGGCTCGGCCTCGTCGACACCCAGTCCGGCACCGAGGCCGAAGAGGCGCGCCCGCTGTACGACGCGATGGTCGACGACTGGACGACGAACGGGCCGTCGGACGAACTGACCGCCGCGGTCGCGGGCATCATCATGAGCCCGGGCTACGACCACTCGAGCTGGATTGCCAAGTGGCAGGCGCGACCGAAAGGGTTCATTCGCGAGCCGTACCGGACGCTGATCGAGCGCGACGACATCTCCGATCGCCTGGCCGACATCACCGCGCCCGCCATCGTCTTCCACGGCGAATCCGACGTCGCAATTCCGATGGACAAGGCCGAGCAACTCCTCAAGGAGATGCCGAACTGCGAAGAGCTCGTGCGCGTCCCGGGCGCCGGTCACGCGTCGAACCTCAGCCACCCCGACGAGGTGAACGGTCCGCTCGTCGCGTTCCTGCGCAAGCACCGCATGTGAGACCCGGGCGGCGTAACCTTGGCCCGTTGTCATCGCTGATGCGGCCGAGCGGGAGGGCGTGACGGGCGTGAGCGACTCCGCCGTCGTCACCTTCTTGTTCACCGACCTCGTCGGTTCGACCGAGATGCTCGACCGACTCGGCGACGACGCCGCCGAACAAGTGCGGCGCACACACTTCCGGTTGTTGCGCGACGCGGTGACGGGCGCGGGCGGCGAGGAGGTCAAGAACCTCGGCGACGGGCTCATGGTGGCGTTCTCGAGCGCGCTGGCGGCGGTGCGGTGCGCGACCGCGATGCAGCACGCGGTCGCCCAACACAATCTCGGGGGCCGCGACACCGTGCTCGACGTTCGGATCGGGCTGCACGTCGGTGAGCCGATCCGCGACGAAGACGACTACTTCGGATCGTCGGTCGTGGTCGCGAAACGTTTGTGTGACCGCGCGCACGGCGGGCAGGTCATCGCGTCGGACCTGTTGCGGGGGCTGGTCGGCTCGCGGGGCGGGTTCGAGTTCGTGGCCCTCGGACCGCTCGAACTGAAGGGCCTGTCGGAGCCGGTTCCTGCGTTCGAGGTGGCGTGGCAGGCGCCCGCCCGCACCGAGGACACGGCGCGGCCGTTGCCGCCCGGGCTCGACCAACCCACACTCGGGCGGTACGTCGGCCGGCAGGCCGAGCGCGACGAACTCACGAAGGCGTGGAAGGTCGCGGTCGCGGGCGCCACGAAGCTGGTGATGGTCGCGGGTGAGCCCGGTGTCGGCAAGACCCGGCTCGTCTCGGAAGTTGCCCGCTCGGTGCACGACGACGGCGCGGTCGTGCTGTTCGGTCGCTCCACCGAAGAAGCGTTGATGCCGTACCAGCCGTTCGTCGAGGCATTGCGCGACCACGCCGCGGTTTCGTCCACGACCGAACTCGTGCACGAGGCCGGCACCGGCGCGTCACAGCTCGCCCGGTTCGTCCCCGATCTCGGCGCGCGCTTGCGCTTGGCGGAACCGGAGTTGCTCCCCGACCCCGAGTCGGACCGGTTCTTGCTGTTCGAGGCGGTCGGTGGGTGGCTCGACGCGATCGCCGCACAAGCACCCGTCATGCTCATTCTCGACGACCTGCACTGGGCCGACCGCTCGACGCTGCAACTCCTCGCGTTCCTCGCGCGTCGCCACGGAGAACACCACCTGCTCATCCTCTGTACCTACCGCGAGACGGATCTGGCGCGGACGCATCCGCTGGCCGAGACGCTCGCCGACCTGCGCCGCGAACGACTCGTCGAGCGGGTGTCGCTGCACGGCCTCGACGCCGAGACCGTCGCCGCGCTCATCGGCGCGATCGGCGGGCAGGCACCCCCGGCCGAGTTCGCGGCGCTCGTCCACGCCGAGACCGAAGGCAACCCGTTCTTCGTCGAGGAGGTGCTCGTGCATCTCGCCGAGAGCGGGGCGCTGGCCCGCGAGGGCGACCAATGGGTGTTGACTCGTCCCCTCGACCAGCTCGGCGTACCCGAAGGAGTCCGCGAAGTAGTTGGCCGGCGCCTCACCCGGCTCGGCGCGACGACCAACCGGGCGTTGTCGGTCGGTGCCGTGGTCGGGCGCGAGTTCGACCTCGACGTCGTCGCGCGGGTCGCGGAACTCTCGGCCGACGAGCTGCTCGACCTCCTCGACCTGTGCGTCGCGGCCCGGATCCTCGTCGAGGCGCCCGGAGTGCCGGGCCGGTTCGGGTTCTCGCACGCACTCATCCGCCAGACGCTCTACGAAGAGCTCGGCGCGACGCGCCGGGTCGTGTTCCACGAGCGCGTCGGGCGCGCGATCGAGACTCTCCGGGCGGGTCGCATCGACGACCAGCTCGGCGTGCTGGCGCACCACTTCCTCGAAGCCGCCGCGGCGGGCGACGTGGCCACCGCGGTCGACTACGCCACGCGGGCCGCGCGCCAAGCCATGGCTCGCTGCGCCTACGCCGAGGCCGCCGAGCTACTCGGGCGGGCGCGTCAGACCGTCGAACTCCTCACGCCCGACGACGACCACACCCTCGCGGACCTCGGGCTCGGCATCGGCGACGCCCGCCTCCGGAGCGGGGAACGCGCGGTCTCGGCCGACGCGTACCTCGAGGCCACGAGATGCGCGCGCCGAGCCGGCACCGCGGGTGCACTCGCGCGCGGCGCGTGGGGCTACGCACTCTCGACCTACGCGCCGGGGGCCTCGAATCCTCAGGTCATCGCCCTCGCCGAAGAGGCGCTCACCGCGCTCGGCGACACCGAACCGACCCTGCGGGTACACGCGCTCTGCGCGATCGCGATCGAACTCCAGTCCACCGACCAGATCGAACGACGGCGCGCGGTCGCGGGCGAGGCGATGGCCCTCGCGCGCCAAAGCGGTGATCACGCGGCCACGTACCGGGCCGCGTTCAACTACGGAAACGAACGCTTCTACGCGGGCGATGCCGACGAAGCGGCTGCGGTCTTCCGAGAGGCGGTAGCCGCCGCGGAACAGGCCGGTGACGGCGCGTTCCTCGCGTCGGCGCTCCAAGGGCTCGTCGGCATGAGCCTCGCCGCCGCCAACGTCGACGAATACGAATCGGTCTGCGCCCGGCACGCGCAGGTCGCCGAGACACTGCGGATGCCCACCACGCGGTGGGCCGCGGCGGGATTCCGAGCCGGACGGCTGCTGATGCGCGGTGAACTCGCCGCCACCGAAACGGCGCTCGACGACGAGCTCGGGCTGGTCGACGCTACGAACCCTGCACAACTCGCCGGTTACGGCGCGCAGCTGGTCGGCCTGCGCTACGAACAGGCACGCGGCGCCGAAATCATCGACGTCATTCGCGGCGCCGTCGAGCGGAACCCGGGCATCCCGGCTTTCCGCATCGCGCTCGCACGTCTCTACCTGCGACTCGGCGCCGCGGACGACGCCCGCTCGCACTACCTGCCCATCCTCACCGACGTGCGGGGAACGATTCCGAACGACGGGAACGAGCCGATCGCCATCGCCCAGCTCGCCGACATCTGCGACACGATCGACGACGACCCCACCGACGGCGTGCTCACCGACTGGCTCACCCCGCGGGCGAACCAGTACATCGTCGTCGGCTTCGCCTTCGACTGCTGGGGCTCGGCGCAGCGCAGCCTCGGCACGCTCGCGCGCGTCGCGCATCGGCTCGACGACGCCGAGGCTCACCTCGAACAAGCCATCGTCGCAAACGTTCGGCTCGGCTCGGCCCGGTGGGTGACCCGCACGCAGCACGACCTGGCCCGCGTCCTCCTCCAGCGAGGCGGGGCGGGCGACCGCGCACGCGCCGCCGACCTCGTTCGTGCGGCTCGACCCGTCGCCGAACAGCACGGGCTCGTACACACGCTGACGCTGCTCGACCGGCTCGACCTCGACGCCGGCTGAGCGGCATCCCGATTGCTACCGGCCGCGATAGACGTCGGAGCGGTGTTCGATCCGCACCACACCTACGACGCGTTCCGCGGTCACGGTGCGGTAGATGACACGGTACGCGCCGCGACGCTCGGAGTGGTAGCCGGCGAGTTCGCGCTGCAGCGGCTTCCCGACTCGTTCGGGCTCGATACACAGCGGCCCGATCATGAACTCGACAATCGCGGCCGCGACGCCGCGAGGAAGACGCGCCAGGGATCGCTCGGCGGACGCGGCGACGTCGAGCCGCCAGGTCATCGATCGAGGTACTTGGCGCGCAGTTCGTCGGCAGTGAGGGCCTTGCCGTTGTCGATCTCGGTTTCGGCCTTGCGGATGGCGCGAACGGCGGCCGGGTTCGAGAGAATCTCGATCGTCTCCTCGAGCGACTCGAGGTCGTCCGGGGAAAGGATGACCGCCGCCGGACGACCGTTGCGCGTGAGCACGACCCGGTCGTGACGCGACTCGACGCCGTCGACGATCTCCGAGAGGCGCTTCTTGATCTCGGAGAGCGGGAGCGTCGAATCAGACATGACCAGTATTCTAGTCACGTCCCGGTCGGGGCGGGTGCCAGGAGTGCGACAATGCGCAGCATGACGGACCCGCAGCTCGTCGAGGTCGTGACGACGGGCATGAGCGCACGCGGGGATGCGGTAGGACGCGACACGCTCGGACGTCATGCGTATGTGAGCGGCGCCCTCCCCGGTGAACGCGTCCGAGCTCAGGTCCTGTCGTCGAGCGAGTCGCGCGTTCGCTCTCGGCTGGTTGAAGTCCTCGAAGCGTCTCCGCAGCGAACGACACCGCCGTGTGCGGAGGTGGCACGCGGATGCGGTGGGTGCCAGTGGCAACACGTCACGCCCGACGGCCAACTGCGCATGAAGGAAGACATCGTCGTCGAAGCCCTCCAGCGCCGTGGCGTTGCGCATCCCGCGCTGCGGCCGTCGATACCGCTCCCGCCATGGGCGTATCGCACCACGATCCGCGCGGCAGTCGTCGACGGCCGGCTCGGCTTTCGCCAAGCGCGTTCCCACGACATCGTCGGCGTCGCGAGTTGTGAGGTCGCCCACCCATTGCTCGCCGAACTGATCGAGCAGGGAAGGTACGACGGCGCCTCCGAAGTGACGCTCAAGTGCGGTGCCCGCACCGGCGAACGGCTGGCCGCGGCCCACCCCGCGCACATTGAGATCGATGTCCCGGAAGATGCCCGACGATCGTTCATCCACGAGGAGGCGGCGGGCCACACCTGGCGCGTCTCATCGGACTCGTTCTTCCAATCCCGCCCCGATGGCGCGGACGCGCTGGCTTCTGCGGTCTTGGACGCGGCGCGCGAACTTGAAACGCCGACCACCGCGGTCGACTTGTACGCCGGTGTCGGCCTCTTCGCCGGTGTTCTCGCCGCACATGGGTGGGGTGTGACAGCGGTCGAGCGCGCGCGCGGTTCGGTCGCCGACGCGCGCGTCAACGTCGCGGCGCTCGGCGTCCGCGTCGTGCGCGCCGACGTCTCGAAATGGAGACCGCATCGCTGCGACCTCGTGGTCGCCGACCCGAGCCGGGAGGGCCTCGGACGCAACGGAGCAGCGAAGGTCGCTGCGACCCAAGCATCCCGCGTCGTATTGGTGAGTTGCGATGTCGACAGCTTCACCCGCGACGCGGTGCTGATGCGTTCGCACGGATACGAACTGACGTCGGTACAACTCGTCGACCTGTTTCCCCAAACGTTCCACGTCGAGGTCGTCAGCATCTTCGACCGCTGATCGGCGGCGGATTGTGGTGTGGGGCGCCGAGCGCTCAGGACAAAGTCTCCTACTCATGGAGTATACTTACGCCGTGCCCCGTGGGAATCCCTCGCCCAAGATGGCCATCACCGTTGATCCCGAAGTGCACGCCGGCATCGTCGCCGCGGCAGCCGCCGATGGGATGAGCATCTCGGCGTGGATGACCGAAGCCGCGCGCCGAGCGCTGGTGGTTCGGGACGGACTGGCCGCCGTCGCGGAATGGGAGGCACGGCACGGCGCGCTCACGGACGCGGAGCTCGACGCGGCCCGGCGAAGACTGGCGAGTCGAACACCACGCTCCGGGCGCAGCGCATGAACCGCGCCGTGTACGACGCGGGGGCGCTCATCGCGGCTGATCGAAACGAGCGCGTGATCTGGGCGGAGCACCGGGTCCGACTCGAGGCCGGAGTCATCCCCCAGGTCCCGGCTCCAGTCGTTGCGCAGGTCAGCAGATCGAGTCGTCAAGCGCAGCTGCGACGCTTCCTGCGCGGCTGCGACATCGCCCCCTTCGCCGAGCAGGACGCGCACACGGCCGGCCGATTGCTCGGTCGGTCGAAGACGAGCGACATCGTCGACGCCGCCGTCGTCGTCCTCGCCGTTGCACACGCGGCCGAGATTGTGACCGCCGATCGCGATGACATGGCGCGCCTACTCGTCGCGGCGAAAGCGTCACTTCCGATCGTCGACACGTAGCACGCCGGCTGACGCGTACGGGATGCGCAGGCCGCTATCCCCAGTGGTCTCGCACGGACTCGATTCGGCCCGCGTCTGCATCACCGCTGGGTGACGCAGCACGTAGCGCGGAGCAAGGGACCGAGGGATGCCCGGCTCCGTGGGACGATTGCGATCGTTCAGGGCCACTCTTTTACCATCCGCGAGTTCGCGGGCAGATCTCGGCACGGAGGTAGACTTTCGGTATGGCTCGGATTGCGGTTGTCGTACGAAAGCGACCGCTCAACGAACCCGACTTGTCATGGGAACACCACTGGCGTGAGCGCTCCCGGCAAGAGCGACTGGCGATAGCCACTGAGCTCAGTCTGGAGTGCTTCGGTGCTGATCCTCACACGCGACTTCAGAGAGTTCATCGAGTGCTGCGTCGCGCATGACGTCCGCTTCCTCATCGTCGGCGGCTACGCACTCGCTGCCCACGGCTATCCCCGCGCGACGAAGGACCTCGACGTTTGGCTCTTGCCCGACCCCGAAAACGCTGACCGTGTCGTCGAGGCGCTCGCCGAGTTCGGGTTCGGTTCGCTCCAGCTGACGCGCGACGACTTCCTCGAACCCGAGACGGTGATTCAGCTCGGCTATCCACCGATTCGGATCGACTTGCTGACCTCGATCTCCGGCGTCACGTTTGCGGACTGTTGGCAGCGCCGCGTTGGCGTCGACATCGGCGGGATCGAGGCGGGATTCATCGCCCTGGAGGACCTGATCGCCAACAAGCTTGCCAGCGGGCGGCCGCAAGATCTCGTCGACGTCGAAACCCTTCGACGTACCCTCGAATCGGAGTGACCGACCACGGGAGTCGACGCAGCGGCGACCGCCGTCGCGAACCGTGCGAGATGGAAGTAGGGACGCACACAACCCATGTGACCGGCCAGACCATGAGCCGCAACGGTGGGCCGCAGGCCACTGCGACCACCAGCGCGTCGATTCCCGGACCCGAGGGGTGGACGGCGTACGTCGCGAACTCGGGAAGTGACACGGTGACCCCGATCGATCTCGAGACCAACACCGCGGGCCCCGCGATCCCGGTCGGCGACGAGCCGGTGGCTATCGCGATCACGCCCGACGGCAAGACCGCCTACGTCGCGAACGCGAGCGGCGACTCCGTCACACCGATCAACACCGCAACCAACACCGCGGGACCCGCGATTCCGACCGGCGCGGACACGGAACCGTACGTCATCGCGATCACACCCGATGGCACGACCGCGTGGACCGCGAACATCGGGATGAGGACCGTCACGCCGATCGACCTGGCAACGAAGACGGTCGGCGCGGCCATCCCGATCTCGAACCCGTTCTTCTTCAACAGCGCCGGCAGTGTGACCATCTCGCCCGACGGCGCGACGCTGTATGTCGCGGGGTCCCCGCTCGACCCCTATAACCGTTGGGTCGTTCCGATCAACCTCGCGACCCGCACCGCGGGCGAGAGCATCGAAAACATCGGCTCGGCGTCCGGGACCGCGATAACGCCGGACGGCTCCACCGCGTACGTCGGCACCGCCGACGGCGTGCTGCCGGTCGACATCGCCACCGGTATCGTCGGCACCAAGATCCTGGCGGGTACGGCGCATTCCAGCGTGGCCGTGACCCCCGACGGCGCGACCGTGATCGTGACGAACATCTTCGACCAGAGCGTCACGCTCGTGGCGACCGCGACGAACACGGCCGGCCCGACGATCTCGGTCGGTGCGAATCCGTTCGCCGTTGCGGCGACGCCGGATCAGGCGCCGGTCGCGCGGCTGCATGTCGACCGGGCGCCGCTCGGTCAGCCGTCGACCCTCGACGCGTCGGCGTCGACGGTTGCGTTCGGCACGCGCGCGTCGTACTTCTGGGACTTCGGTGACGGCACCACTGCCACCACCACAACACCCGTGACGCAACACACCTACACCGAGGCGAGCCTCACCGCGTCGGTCACGGTCACGAGTTCCGGCGGAACCGGCGCGACGCAGACGTTCACCGGCCAGACCATGAGCAACAACGGCGACCCGAGCGCGACTGCGGTGGGCACTCGGTTCGCAAGCCGGTAACGGGCCGGTGGTGGGCGCGGTGAGCCCGGCGTATGGCGGCACCGCGGGCGGCGCGGTCGTCACCATCACGGGAACGAACCTGAGCGGGCCAACGAGCGTCGAGTTCAACGGCACGCCCGCGATGTTCAGAGTGCTCAGCAACACGTCGATCACCGCGACCGCGCCGACCGTCGCGGTGCCGCAGGTGGCGAACGTCGTCGAAACGACCGCGGCGGGCTCGTCGGCCATCACACCCGCGGCCGCTTCACCTACAGCAATGCGACGCCGCCGGCGTCGTGTTCGAGCGTCTTGTGCGTCGCGAGCGTGCAGGTCCCGGCCACGCCGATCACCACGTTCGCAACGATGAACGGCGCGTGCGCAACGTGCACCGTCACGGTGGCGGGTGGACTCGGTGCCCTCGGCGGAGCGTGCGGCACCTTCGTCCAGCCGATCGCGACGGTCGGTTCGAGCGGCGCCGGCACCGCGTTCTCGGCGATGACCGCGGCCGTTTCGGGCACGTCCATTGGCTCGACCGTGTGCGTACAGGAGGCGATTGGTGCGCCGCCCGGACTGCGGACCGCGGCCGCAGCAGTCGCTGCTGCGGCACCGACGGGGCCGAAGGTGCTGAAGCTCCGGCCGTGCAACGCGAGGACACCGAAGCCGCCGTGCATTCTTGCGAGCGGCGCAACCACACGAGTCCTGCTGCCGTCGGACAAGAGTTTCACGCTCCAGGTCACGCCGCGCCCGATGAAGGTCACGAAGGTGAGCCCGACCACGGCTGCCGTCGGGAGCCGCCTCACGATCAAAGGCAGGTACCTCGATCAGGTAACCGCGGTCGTCGTGGGTGGCGTGGAAGCACCGATCGTGTCGAAGACGACGAAGCAGCTGGTCGTCGACGTTCCCGACGGCGCTGTCACAGCACCGGTCTCGTTGATCGGCCCGACCGCGACCGTGACGACGAAACAGGTCGTCACGGTCTCGTAGAGGAGTTGGCTACGGAATGTGCAGGCCGGAGATGCTGCGCGCCACGACGAGGCGATGGATCTCGCTCGTGCCTTCGAAGATCGTGTAGATCATCGACCTACGTCCGTTCGGGCCCGAGACGTGTCGTCACCTCGGCGTTCGCGTCCGCCACGCCCGGGCCGATGTCGGCGTTCCCGCCGAGTAGTAGGGATGAAAGTAGGGATGGTCAGGGGCGTCAATCAGGGCGTGCATCGACTCGCCCGTCAGGCTCGACTGTTCGAACGTTCCTCGCGGCGGCACGCAGCGAGTCGATGAGTACGAAGCCTGGATACGCGGGGAAGCGACCGTCGCGAGGACGCGCTATCGGAAAGTCGAAGCGGTAGTAGCAGTTCCAGTAACTCGCGACGCGGCTGGCGGTCGCCTCGAAGAACTCTGGGTTCTCTACAACAAAGCGGCCGTAAGGGAACAACCCAAGGCAGCTCCGAACCGATCACTTCGGTGAGGTGCCGCTGGCGGGTGAAGTCGTCGTGATGGCGCGTGTAAACGCAATGCACGATTGCTTGTTCGACTGGCGACAACTCGTCGACCGCTGCGGCCCGCAGCTCTCCGTTGTAGATGCGAGACGGGATGACAAGGCACTCACCGTTGACGCGGACTGAGAAGTTGCTCATCGGACGCAGCGAAGCGGGCGGTACGCGACCTAGGACTGCCCGGGCCTCGGCGCGCACGCTCTCGGGGAACGCGTCTTCAAGAGGTGCGTCATCATCATCGTGGCTTTGAGACGCCCTCACTCCCGATTTCAGCCTGCGAGGAGATGCGCGCGCTGCAGTGCTTCCGCGTACTCCAACGGATCACCCGGAAGGATCTCGAGGTGGACGATCGTCTCGTCGCCTTCGACCGTGAGCGAGTGAACGCGGGCAAAGACGGGATCCTCCTCGTCGGAGGTCATGACGATCGCGCCCGGCGTGATCCGGCTCGGATCTCGCGCTTCGCGCAGAAGCGCCCAAGGAAGTCCCGTCTCGTCCATCGACTGAACGTCGCATGGGATGTCGATCACGATCGTGTGCGCGCCCACCAGACTCACCTCCTTCGCCGGTATTCGTTCTCAATCGTAGGCCCGAAATGGGAGAGCAGCGCCACGGCGTCATCGAACGATGCGCTCGGGAGGACGAGGCTGTAGTGAGGCCGGTTCGCAGTGGGCAGGAGCTCGTAACCGGACGCCCTCAGATCACCGACGGCCGCAAGCGCATATTGGGAGCGAGACCACAGGCGCTCGCGCAGGATCCGCTCCACGTCCCATCCTCCGACCGTGACATCAACGCTGATCGCCGCAAGGGGCTCACCTCGATATGTGAAGCGCGCCAGCTCTCGGTGGGCGTGCTCCACGATCTTCTCGGCGGTCAACGGCCCCGCCCGGATCACGGCGGCGGCCTCGTCGGGCGGATCCTCATCGCGGAGCAGCGGCTCGATGGGACGTCGGCGACTGGTCATCGTTTCAACGCCTCGCCGACGCCGGCGGCGAGCACGACGGATCGTTCAGCTCTACCCACGCGTCGAGCGTTTCGGCGACCGTTCGCCCCGCTCCCGTCGAAGCCGGCATGGCGTCGAACTGGGCCGCGACTCGAATCGCGTCTCGCTTCGTCCCCTGGACCGTCCGGCTGACCTGCGTCGGCCGTCCGTCGCCGTCGCGGCCGGTGAAAACCCGGACCTCCCATACTCCCCGGCGCTTCTCGCGGATCATCGCCACGAGCGAACCCTAAGCGCCAAGTTGTAGAGATGGCGTAGGGACGACCCTCGTGAACGGACCGCACCCAGCGGGCTCAGATCAGGGAATGTGCAGGCCGCTGATGCTCCGGGCCACGAC
>JANNHK010000020.1:0-4403 GCA_031404355.1 Actinomycetes bacterium | reverse complement strand
CCCGACCGACGAATCCGAACCGGTCGAACCCGAACTCGAACCGGTCGCCGAAACCACGAGCTGGTTCGACGATCACGAAACCATTCCCGCGGAGTCCGAACCCGCCGCGGTGGAAGCGGAAGCCGCCGACGTCGACGACATCGACCTCGACCCGACACCGGAACCCATCGCCGACGACGCGTCCACCGAACTCGAAACCACACCGTGGTCGGTCGCCGACACCGAACCCGCCGACACCGAACCCGCCCCCCCCAACCACCTCGAAGACCCCACCGACGAAGACGAACCCATCGAGATCGCCGCCGAACTCGAACCTGTCACGGAAACCACGAGCTGGTTCGACGACCACGAAACCATTCATGCGGAGTCCGAACCCGTCGCGGTCGAAACAGACACGGCCGACGTCCACGACATCGACCTCGACCCGACACCGGAACCCGTCGCCGTCGAGTCCGTCGAGGTCTGGGAAGTTGCCGATGCGGCCGACCACGAACTCGTCGAGGCCCATGAGGTTGACTTCGCCGGGCTTGACGAGCTCGAGGACGCCTTCGCGGCCGCGGAAGCCGATGCGGCTCGCGCGGAGGTCGCCGAAGCTGTCGACGCTGATCCGCACCCCGCGAACGGTGGCACCCGTTACGAGGTCGTCGATGCATCCGACATCGACCCCGCGATCGCGGCCCAGCTGCGCGAGACGGTCGTCAAGTTCGTCGCCGTCCCCGTTGTCGTCGAAGTGCCCGCGGCGGATGCCGCGCCGCCTCGGGTCGGAGTGCGCTCGGTCGCTCGGTCGGTCTCGACCGACGCCGACGGTGCAGGCCTCATGGGTCCACCGACGCCGGGCTTCGACGCCGGCATCGGTGACGAGTCCTACGCCTCGCTGGTGCGGTGGAGCGATGCCCGCGCCGACGGCCCGGTCGCGCCGATGCTCGAACACGACTACGACGAGATCCTGAGCGCGATGAAGGTGAGCCTCGTGACTCGCGGTCGGCTGGGCGCCGCAATCGACAAGAAGTCGTTGCGATCGGAGGCCGACGAATGGGCCAGACGTGTCGGTCGGCCACCCGACCTCCTGGTCGCTGCAGAAGCGTGGGACGCACCGCTGCGTGAGGAAGTGCTCGCCGGTCTCCTCGCACCGAGCACTTACATCACCGGCGTCACCCGTCGGGCTGCCCAACCGGCACTCAACGAACACGACTGGGATCTCTGTATCCAGGAGGTGGTCTGGCCGTGGGCGTAATGCAGAAGCGTTCGAAGAAGGAGAAGCCGGCCCGACGCGAGCGCGCCGAACAGCGCGCCGCGGACGAGCTCGACGAGCTCATCGAGTACGGCCGGGCCGCGCTCACCGCGCCGGGTTCCGCGCCGCTCGCGATGCAACTCGACACGGCCCTACGGGTCGCCGGCCTTCACTTGCGACGCGCCTATCGCACCGGCGCGCCCGGCAACGTCGAGGATCTGCGCTGGGCGGTGACACTCGCGTCGTTCGTGGCGGAACGCAGCGAGGACACTCCCCCGGCGGCAGTCGTCGAACTCGGTGCCCGCGCCGTCGCGATCCTCGAGTTGTGCGCGCCTCAGCTTCCGGACAATGACTCGGTGACGGTGCAGAGTCTCGCGACCCGGACCCGGGATCGGCTCAACCGTGCCGAGCAACTGTGCGCGCTTTCACTCGACCAGGCCATTGCGTCGTTGACGCTCGGCAAAGCACTGCTCACGCACGCACCGACCGACGAGGATCATGACGAGGTGACGGCTCGGGCCCGGGCGTTGCTGACGACGGCGGCCATCGCCGCCCGGCGGGCAGGCAACGACCAGCTCGCAGAAGCCGCGATCACCCTTATCGAAGCCGCGAGCAGGGGCGATGCCCCACCTCCGCCCGCTCCGAAGAAGCGCGGCTTGCTCCGCCGCTGAGCGTCAGCAGCACCGGGCCACGCCTTTCACCCATCACGGGGGATGCGCGCCCGCCGGAATCGAGCGACGTTGACGCTGTCCGAACGGGAACAGGGAGATGGCGCGTGCTTGCTTACGAGTGGGGTTCCGGTCAGGTGTTGTGGTCGATGGTGTGGTTCGCGCTGTTGCTCATCTGGATCTACTTGCTGATCACGATCTTCGCTGACATCTTCCGCAGCCAAGACCTGTCCGGCGGAGCCAAGGTGGCATGGATCCTCTTCGTACTGATTGCGCCGTATCTCGGCGTGTTCGTGTACCTGATCGCGCGCGGCAACACGATGTACGAGCGGGGACACGTGTAGCCCACGAATTCCGGCGGAAAACCCTTGTGGGATAAGGGTTTCTGCCGTATGATACGAACGTATGTACCCCCCGTTGGAGCGACCGGGTTTGGCGGCGTTGGATCCGCTCGCGGAGCTCGAATACGCGATCGACGAGCTCGCTGAGGTCGACCACCGGGAAGTGTCCGGCCATGAGCGCCGGACCCGGGTGATGCGCCTGCACCGGCTCCAGAACCGTGTCGACGCCGAACGGCTCCGACTCGTCGAAGTCGTGGACCGTTCCGGCGATGCGATCGCGGTCGGGGCCGTGAACACGCGGGCGTGGCTGCGTCACGAGTGTGGTCTCGCGAGCGGTGCGGCCGGGCGCGACGTGCGCGCGGCGCGGCGGTTGGAGGAGTTCCCGGCGTGGACCAAGGCCTACGCGGCCGGAACGGTGAACCGCGGCCAGGTCGATGTCCTGGTGAAGGCCGCGACCGCGGAACGGGTCGAGCGGCTCGCCGAACACGAAACATTGCTGTTGGAACAGGCGAAGAAACTCTCCCCCGACGACTTCGCCCGCACCGTGAGCCACGCCTGCGAAGTCATCGACGCCGACAACGGCCCCAACGAGACGCGGGAGCAGATCGAACGCCGTCGCCTGCATCTCTCCAAGACCTTGGACGGTATGTGGAAACTCGACGGGGTCCTCGATCCCGAAAGCGGTGAAGTCCTGAACACCGCGCTCGAACACTTCATGGCCCTCGACCCCGACAAACCCGGCGAGAAGCGGCCCATCTCGCAACGCCGCGCCGACGCCGCGGTGTCCATGGCCCGATACGTGCTCGTCACCAGCGAACCATCCAAGGACAAGTCCCGACGCGGACGACCCGACGTGCTCGTCACCGCCGACCTCGGGCGTCTCGCCGCCGATAAGACCGACCTCGTCGCCGCGATCCGCGACGAAGTCCGCGACGCCGGACGCCTCTCCACCGAAACGTTGCTGCGACTGACGTGCGACTGCAATATCAGCCGCGTGCTCATGGCCGGCCCCATCCGAAGTCCTCGACGTCGGCCGCACCACCCGCACCATCCCACCTGCCCTCTGGCGTGCGCTCGTCGCCCGCGACGGCGGCTGCACCGAAGAAGGCTGCGACGCACCCCTCTGGGCGTGCGAGGTCCACCACGAACAACACTGGGCCCACGGCGGCGAAACCAACCTCGCCAACACCAAACTCAAATGCTGGCGCTGCCACCGCAAACACCACGAAGGCCAAGCCGGCCACGACCCACCCCGCGAATGAGTCAGCGGGGGTCGGGCGCGCCCGCGAACTGCGACGGGTCGACCGTGATGTAGATCGCGCGACAGGTCGCGACGATTTGGTCGCCGCGGCGCGCCTCACCGCTGATGAACAACTTGCGGCGCTCGCGGCCGTCGAGCCGGGCGCGAATCTCGAGCGGCTCGTCGACCGGCACGGGCGCGAGGTAACGCACGGTCAGCTCGCCCGTGAACGCCGGTTCGCGCAGCATCCCGATGACGAAGCCGGTGACGTCGTCGAACGCGGCGGCGACGATGCCGCCGTGGGCGCGGCCCGGCGCACCTTCGAACGCGCGCCGCAACACGACGCGCGCGACGACCTCGTCGCCCTCGGGCCAGACTTCGACCTCAACACCCGTCGGGTTCGTGCGGCCACCGACGGCACGGTCGTCGAACCCGGTCCCGGGGCCGCCCAGCACGCCGCCGGCATCCAGGCGGGCCTTGGCCATCAGCGCCATGCGGTCGCGCGCGGGAGACGCGTCGAGCGCCGATGCCTCGGCTTCGATGCGACCGGCGAGCGCGTGCAGCACCTCGTCGTCGGGGTCGTGTGCCGCGAACGTGTGGATCAGGTCGCGCATTGCCGTTGCCGCAGCCTGTCGGGCCTCGTCGGTTCCCATGGCGGTGGAGCGTATGCAAGCGTCAGTCGACGAGGTGCGGCGGGAAGCCCCCGGTTGCGATCGGGCCCCAGCGATCGATCGAGACTCGGATGAGGCACTTCCCCTGCTGTTCCATCGCGGCGCGGTACCCGTCCCAGTCGGGATGCTCGCCGGAGATGCAACGGAAGTACTCCACCAACGGCTCCAGCGCCGCGGGCAGGTCGAGCACCTCCGCGGTCCCGTCGATCTGTACCCACGCTCCGTTCCACTCGTCGGAGAGCACGCACGCAG
>JANNHK010000019.1:0-5287 GCA_031404355.1 Actinomycetes bacterium | reverse complement strand
CCTCTTCGTCATCGACAGCTTGCGGGCCGGAGGGGCCGAGCGTTCGATGAGCGAACTCGTGGCCGGCCTCGAAACAGCGGGCGCCACGGTCAACGTGGTCGTGCTCGAACGGGTTGCGACAGACGACGAGATCACGGCGGGCGAGCGTACGTTCGAGCCCCGCGCACCAACGGCAACGCGCCCATGGGCGCGGGTGCGGGAACTACGTCGGATCATCCGCGCCGAAGCTCCGGATATCGTCCACTCGACGTTGTTCCGGTCGGACATCGCGACCCGTTTCGCCGCCGTGCGGACCGGTGCGCGGGTCGTCACCACGCTCTCGAATGTGTCGTACGAGCCGGTCCGGCTGCGCGACTCCGGTGTGACACGTTGGCGGCTCGAGGTCGTCCGTGCGCTCGACGCGGTCACGGGCCGGACGCTCACCGATCGCTTCCACGCAGTCACGCACGCGGTGAAGGACTCGACCGTGCGGCGCATGCACATCCCGGCCGAGCGAATCGAGGTCGTGGAGCGCGGTCGCGACCGAACCCGACTCGGCGAACCCTCGGCCGAGCGCCGTCGCGCGGCACGTGACGCACTCGGCCTTCCCGCCAACGCCGTCATGCTCTTCAACGCCGGCCGCCAGGATCCGCAAAAGGCGCAGGTCGACTTGCTCACGGCGTTCGAGACGATCGCAGGGCGGCACCCTGAAGCATGGTTGATCGTCGCGGGCCGGCGAGGCCACGCGAGCGTCGCGCTCGACGCGCAGCTCGCGCGTTCGCGTTTCGCCCACCGCGTCCAGATGCTCGGCCACCGCCGCGATATCGCCGATCTGCTGGCCGCGGCCGACATCTTCGTGTTCCCCTCCGCCTACGAAGGCATCGGCGGTGCCGTCATCGAGGCAATGGCCCTCGGCGTGCCGTCGGTCGTCTCCGACATTCCCGGGTTGCGCGAGGTCGTCGCCGAAGGCCAGACCGCGCTGTTCGTACCCCCCGGCGATCCCGAGGCGCTGGCCGCCGCCGTCGAACACCTCATCGTCGACACCGCATTGCGCCGGGCGATGGGGGCGCGCGGCCGTGAGGTCTTCACGCAGCGGTTTACGCTGGAGCGGTCGGTCGAGCGCATGCTCGCCCTGTACGAGCGCGCGTGCGCGGCGCCGCCCCGACGGCTCACGCGCGGCCGTCCGCGGTCCGATGTCCGATCTTCCTGACACCCGGGCCGCCGTCCCGTTCGTCGTCGGCGCGCCTCGCAGCGGTACGACGCTGGTGCGGGCGATGCTCAATTCGCACTCCACGCTCGCAATCCCGCCGGAGTCGCACTTCCTGCCGCGGCTCGCCGAAGCCTGGCGCCGAGCCGCGCCGGGCACAACGCAAGCGGCGACCGAGATGTTCTTGGGCTTCATCGAGCGGGAGGAACGGTTTCGGCTGTGGGACCTCCCGGTGCACGACGTTCGAGCCGAAATCGCGCGCGCATCCGATGCGGACACTCGTAGTCTCGCGGTCCTGCTGCGCGCGCTCTACCGCAGCTACGCGGTGCGAGCCGGCAAGAGTCGCTGGGGTGAGAAGACGCCCGCCTACGCGCTCCACATCCCGATTCTTGCGACGCTGCTTCCCGAGGCGGTGTTCGTCCATGTCGTCCGAGACGGCCGCGACTGCGCATTGGCGTACCTGACGACCGGGATCGGTCCGACGTCGATCGCGAAGGCGGCCATCATGTGGTCTCGGCACGTCGAAGACGCCCGCGCCGCGGGCGCACGGCTGGGCGGCGGGCGCTATATCGAGATGCGATATGAAGATGTCGTCTCCGAGCCGGCACGCGAGGTCGGCCGTTTGTGCGCGGCGCTCGGCCTCGACTTCGAGCGGGGCATGCTCGACTACTGGCGCGACGGAGGCAGCATCGGCGGCGCCTCGCTACAGCGCGACGCGCACGAGAGCGTCTTGCGACCTCCGACGCCGGGACTCAGAGATTGGCGCCGTGACCTGACGGCTGGGGATGTGCGCGTATTCGAGGGGCGGGCGGGTCCGACGCTCGTCGCGTGCGGATACGCGCTCTCCGCCGCGCCCGGGTTTACCGGTCACATGCACCGGGTGCGCCACGTTTCGCGCAGTTGGGTTTCGGCGGTCAGGCGCCGTGTGACTCGCTGCCACTGACGGTGCGGTTCATTTCTCGATGCGCACGTTGCCGAGGTAGAGCACGTCGAGGCCGCAGGTGAAGAACGTGCGGATCGCGTCGGAAGGGTTCATCACGATCGGCTCGCCGTTGAGGTTGAAGCTCGTGTTCAGCACGATGGGAACGCCGGTCTTGTCGCGGAAATGGCGAATCAATTCGCGGTAGCGGGCGTTGGCGTGCTCGTCGACGGTCTGGAGCCGTCCGGTACCGTCGGCGTGTACAACGGCGGGGACGTATTCGGCGCGTTCGGGCCGAAAGCGGAACACCTTCTCCATGAATGGCACCCGTGTACCCGGTGGGCACTCGAACCACTCGTCGACATGTTCTGCGAGGATCGCCGGCGCGAAGGGCCGGAAGCTTTCCCGGTACTTGACCGCGGCGTTCACGAGATCTTTCGCGTTGGGGTTCCGCGGATCGGCGAGGATCGACCGGTTCCCGAGCGCGCGCTGGCCGAACTCGGCGCGTCCCTGCATCCAACCCACGAGCCGACCGGCCGCGAGATCCTCGGCCGCGGCCAGGGACGGATCGTCGACGACCGTCATTCCCGCGAGCTTGAACCCGGATGCGACGCGCAGGCATTCCTCGTCGGAATACTCGATGCCCCACGAGTTGTGATACTCGCCTTCGGCGACGCGGTCCCCCGTCCGCAGCGCGTGCAGGTACAACGCCGCCCCGACAGACGTGCCGGAATCATCGGGGCAGCTGGTGATGAAGCACTCCTCGAACGGTGTGAGGTCTGTGATGCGGCCGTTGAACACGCTGTTCATCGCGCAGCCGCCCGTCAGCACAAGGCGATCGAGCCCGGTGTGTTCGTGCAGGCGGGTGAGGATCGCCGCCATCGACTGTTCGAACACGAGCTGGAGCGCGGCCGCGATGCGATAGTGGCGTTCGGTGATCTCGTCTTCCCGCCGCCGCGGTGGTCCGAACGTCTCCACGAAACGATCGGAGTACATCCGGCGGTCCCAGTAGTTGTAGTACTCGAAGAATTCGAGCGCGACACGAAACCCGCCCCGCTCGTCGACGTGGACGAGTTCGCGCATGGACGCCAGATATTCGTTCTCGCCGTCCGCGTACGACGCGAGGGCCATGACCTTCCACTCGTCGGAGTCGGCCCTGAACCCGAGATACTGTGTCACCGCGCCGTACATGAGCCCAAGAGAGTGCGGGAAGTCGGTCACCTCGAGGACGTCGAAATCGGTGCCGTGAACGGCGGCGAGCATGCCGGTCTTGCGCTCGGCGCGCCCGTCGAGGACGGCGACGGCGCACTCGTCGAACGGCGACAGGTACACGGCGTTGCCGACGTGCGACCAATAGTGGTCGACGTAAGTCACGGGCGGGGATCCCGGCCAGAGGTCGGTGTGGGACGTCGTCGGGCCGGCCGACGCGCCCGCGAGCCGCAACAGACGCGTCGGCACCTGCATCAGGTGCTCAGTGCGCCACCGGCGGGCGTCGGTGTAGCCGCCGGGGGTCGTCTCGGCGTCGATCATCGGCTGCCACGCCACTGCGATCTCGTCGAGGTCGGCGAACGTCAGCCCAGCGGCGCGTAGACACTCCTGGATCGCGAGTTGCGGGAACACGTGACTCTGCTTGACTCGATCGAGTCGCTCTTCGGGGATCGCCACGACGACCCGGCCGTCGACGACCACGCACGCCGAGCAGATGAATACGTCGTGGCACACTCCTAGAATCTTCATGCTCGGCAGCCTCCCTGCGACGCGCGTCCGGGAGTCATCTTCGCGCGAAGCGCGGCCCGACCGACAGTCGGGCCCGACCAACAGTTGAGCAAATCGAAGTTACGAACAGGACCGGACGAAATACTCCGGCATACCCGGCGGGCGGGGCTCGAACATATTCCCCTGCACGGTGATGCCCGTCGAGCACTTCGACACGACGGGCGCGTCGCCATTCTGAGGTCCCCACGGATTAGGGCTGAATGCCTGACGGTTGCCCGAGATCACGGCACCGTCGACCCACTCCAGCTTCATCGCCATCTCGTTCTTCGGCTTGTCGCTGGTGTTGTTCGTGATCGTGAAACGCTGCCGGTGAGACTCCGCGAAGCCCTTGATGCAGACGCCGATCTTGATCCCGTGCATACGGTTGCCATCGAACGTGATGTCGTGCACGGTGGCCGCCGGTCCATTGTTGTTGAGCGTGCAGAACCGGCTGACGCCGACGTCGTTGTCGCGAATCGTCACGTTGGTGATCGTGTCGGCGGTCGTGTTGGGTTCGAGGTCGAACATCGAGCGGCGAGTGTTCGATATCGAGTTCGACTGGATGAGCACGCGGTCGCCGTTCGCGACCGTGATGCCCTGTCGGGACGACCCGTCGAACGTCGAGTTCTTTACCGTGACATTGACCGCCCGCTGGACACTGACGAAGTCACCCCAAACCCCGCCGGCCGTCACGCCGTCGAGGACGACACCGTCACTTCCCTTCCCGATGTCGAACGCGTGCTGGGCTTCAAAGGCAGGGTCGAAGACGCCGTCGGGTCCGGTTTTCTTCGACGAGCCGGTCACGACGACGTTCTGCACCACCAGGTTGGTCGTATCGGTGAATCGCCAATGCGCCCGAACCCGGTTCGGGTAGTCACACAATGCCGATCCGTCGAGGTTGGGGTTCTTCCCGCATCCCGGCGGCTTCGCAATCTTCCCGTTGGTCTTCGCGAAGAACTCCGCCCCGTTCCCCTGGATGACGATGTCTCGCTTCCCGGTCACAAGGAGGGTTCCCTCGATCTTGAACCGGGCACCGGCCGGGAAGACGATGGTCGATCCGTCCGGCACGCTCGCGAGGAACGCGTTGAGCGAGCCGGTCACGTCCTTGCCGCCCTTCGCGTTGATGCTTGTGGGCACCGGGACCGTCGTCCCGGCCGCGGCGGCCGGCCTGACGGTGGGAAGGGCACCGGCACTCATGATGGCGAGCGCCGCGATCGACGCCAGAGCACCCTTCAGCCGTGCGTGGGCCACGCGGTTCTCCCCCGGGACTCCCGGCAGCACGTCCCCCGATGGCTGCTGCTCTGCGGGTACGGATCGGCATCCGGGCGACCGCCCTTGAGCAGCCTCGACATCCCGCCCAGTGCTCCGAACGGGTCGCCACCATAGAGTGCCCCGATGCACGCGCTTGTCACCGGCGGTGCCGGCTT
>JANNHK010000018.1:0-62276 GCA_031404355.1 Actinomycetes bacterium | reverse complement strand
CCGGTGCTCGGCGACCAGCCGCCGCAGCGCGGGAGTTCGGCGCAAGCGGCGCAGCCGACGATCGGGAAACGTCACGTCGTGATCGTACCGGGCCGCAAGAAGTCGGCCGCCAGATCCGACTTCTGTTGACCTTCAAGACCGAAGAGATTCGCTGTTTCAAACTTTGGCTTCATCGATCTGACCTCGCCGAACGCTCGTTGCAACTCGGGCGAGCGCACATACACGCGACCCCGCGTTTCTCCCTGCGCCTCCAACAGACCCGCGGCGACACAAGCACGGAGATCGCGGCTAGCGGTGGGAACCTCGATCTCGAGACCGAAGGACTCTTCGACGGCGATGCGGTACGACGCGTTTCTCATGCGACGGCCACGTGCGGCATCGCTCAGTGGGCCGATCGCGCGCTCCGGAAGTCCGCGGGCCACCACGAGATTCGTGCATACATCCCAGAGTTCTTCGGCCTCTTGCACACGCCACAACATCGTCTCCGCGCATTGGTAGTGCGCATTCAGACAGAACCGAACCCAAGGTCGAGCATTGCGTTCCGGATGCCATTCGCCCTCGGCAATAGCTTCGAGAACGTCGTAGTAAGCGTGCGTGTTGCGGCCCAGGTACTCCTCGATGGAGGAAAACACGGGGCTGACAATCTTTTCGCGGCTCAGAACGAGCGACTGCATGCATCGGCCCATTCGGCCATTGCCATCCTTGAAGGGATGGATCATCACGAGGTTGAGATGTGACATCGCGGCGCGCACGAGAACTGGGCGGTCACTCTCGTGAATGGAAGTGAGCAGGTCGTCCATTGCTTCGGCGGCGACGTCTGCCGGCGGCCCCTCATACACCGTTACCCCGTCGCTCTCGCGCACGACGAAACCCGGCCCAAGCCGATATCGCCCCGGTCGCTTCGAGAGGTCGTACTTCATCATCATGAAGTGCAAGGACTTGATGAGTTGCTCGTTGATATCGAGCACGTCCTCGTCGGCGAGCTGGAGGACGTATGTCATCGCGTCGCGATAGCCCTGGAGCGCGAGGACCGTTTCCGCCTCTGCGTTGAGCGGTTCCTCGTCGTCCATTGCCGCGAGCACGTCATCGAGCGAAGCGTCGTAGCCCTCGATCGAGTTGGAGCCCTGAACCGCCTTCGCGAACACGAGCCGGCGCAGGCCGCCGTACCAACGGCGCGGATCATGGACCCGGAATCTGAGCGCTTTGCGCCGCTCTTCGATCAGCGCGATCGCGTCCAACTCCTCCTGCGCCAGCTCGGGGGTCTCGAAGATCGGCATGTCTCAATGATAGAATCATTTTGCGCTCGGTACAAATCTTATGTGCACAGGATCTGATCTATAGGACAGCCACGAGGGTGACCCAGGAGCCGGGCTACGCGAGCGAGACGAGGACGGCGGCGACCAGGCCGGCGATCGTGTGGGGGTCGGCTTCGGCGTCGACGCGCAGGCCCCGCTCGCGGGCCGTGGTGCTCGTGACCGGTCCGATCGACACCACGAGCGGTTGCGGGTCCAGAGCACCGGCGAGGTCGCAGAAGTTCGTGACCGTCGACGACGACGTGAAGGTGACGGCGTCGGCGGTGCGGGCCCGTTCCAACTCGTCGGCGTCGGGGACCGCGGTGACCGTGCGGTACACCGCGAGTACGTCGACCTCGTAGCCCGCGGCTCGCAGGCCCTCGGGAAGAACGTCACGCGCGACTTCGGCGCGCGGGAGCAGGACGCGGGCACGGGCGCGAGAGGGCGCAGGGAACGCGTCGAGCAGCGACTCGGCGACGAACCGTTCGGGCAGCAGGTCGGCGCGCACACCGCGTTCCGCCAGCACGTCGGCGGTACCAGGCCCGATCGCGGCGATGTGCACCGGGTGCAGCGCACGCGCGTCGCGACCGTCGCGGTCGAGCGCGCCGAAGAACGCGGTCACGCCGTTGGCCGAGGTGAACACGATCCACTCGTACGCAACGAGATCGGGGATCTCGAACTCGAGCGGCTCGAGGACGATCGCCGGGAGTTCCACGACCTCGGCGCCCAGCGCCTCGAGTTGGGTACGCAGTTCGCTCGCCTGCTCGCGCGCGCGGGTGACGACCACCCGCCGGCCGAAGAGCGGGCGCTGCTCGAACCACGCGAAGTCGAGCGCCGCGACATCGCCGACGACGATCGCCGACGGGGACTCGACACCCGCGTCGGCCACCTTCGCGAGCGTCGTGCGGATCGTGCGCTGCTCGGGGCGCGTACCCCAGCGCACAGCCGCGACCGGCGTGTCGGCGGCGCGCCCACCCGCTACGAGCGCGGCCGCGATGTCGGCGATGTGCCCGGCGCCCATGAGGATCACGAGGGTGCCGCCCGCTTTCGCCAGCGCGGCCCAGTCGGTGTCGATCGTGCCCTTGGCCGGGTCCTCGTGCCCGGTGACGACCGTGAACGACGTGGAAACGCCGCGGTGGGTCACGGGGATGCCTGCGTACGCGGCGGCGGCTATCGCGCTCGTGATGCCGGGTACGACCTCGAACGGGAGTCCGGCGGCGATGCACGCCTCGGCTTCCTCGCCGCCCCGCCCGAACACGAACGGGTCGCCGCCCTTCAACCGGACGACTTCCTTGCCTTCGCCACCGCGCGCGACGAGCACGGCGTTGATCTCGTCCTGGTTCATCGCGACGCGACCCGGCGCCTTGCCGACGTCGATGCGCTCCGCGCTCGCGGGCGCGAGGTCGAGCAGAACGGATGACGCAAGCCGGTCGTACACCACGACGTCGGCCCGTCGCAGCAGTTCCTCACCGCGCCGGGTGAGCAAGCCGGGGTCACCCGGTCCGGCACCGACCAAGTAAATGGTCACGCCAGTTCCTTGGCGAGAAGGTCGGCCGCGGCGGTGCGGCCGACGTCGGCGGGCTCGTCGCCGACGACACGGGTGCGGATGACGACATGGCCGTCGAGCGTGGCCAGCAGCGCGTCGAGGATCACGTCGGAGCCGTCGAGGGTCGCGAGCGCACCGCACGGGAGGTCGCACCCGCCGCCCAACTCCGCGAGGAACGCGCGCTCGGCGGCGACTGCGCGGTGCGCGGCCGCGTTGTCGATCGCCGCGAGTCGGTGCTCGACCGACCGCTCGCCGGCCCGGCACTCGACCGCCAGCGCGCCTTGCGCGACTTGCGGCAACACGATTGACGGCGCCAGCACCTCGGCCACGTGATCGGTCAGTTCCAGGCGTTCGAGTGCGGCCAGGGCCACGACGACCGCGTTGAAGCCCTCGTCGGCCTGCTTGCGCAGGCGGGTCTCGATGTTGCCGCGCAGCAACCCGAATACCAGGTCGGGGCGCAGGTTCGCGATCTGGGCCCGGCGCCGGACCGAACTGGTGCCGATGCGGCCACCGGCGGGGATCTGGTCGAGGGGCGCGCCGACGAGCGCGTCGCGCGGGTCGGCCCGTTCGGGAATGGCCGCGAGCAGGAGCCCGTCGGGCGTCAGCGCGGGCAGGTCCTTGGCCGAGTGCACCGCGATGTCGGCCCGGCCGTCGAGCACCGCCTGCTGCACCTCTTTGACGAACACGCCCGTACCGCCGATGACATGCAGGTCGACGTCCTGGCGGATGTCGCCGGTCGTCGTGATCTCGACGTACTCGACGTCGCCGCCCAACAACGCGCCGACGCGCTCCGCCTGCCAGCGCGCGAGCCGGCTCGCGCGCGTGGCGACCCGGAGCTTCACTGCTCGGCAGGCAGATCGAACAACGCGGCGAGCGCCTCGGCGTAGAAGTCGCCGCGCTGCGTACCCGCCGCGTCCTTCACCTTCACCGTCGGCTCGTGCAACAGCTTGTTCACGATGCCTTGCGTCAATGCCTCGACCGCCGCTCGGGTTTCGGGGTCGAGCCCGGCGAGCTTGGATCGGAAGCGCTCCAACTCGGCTGCCCGCACGAGGTCGCCGCGCTCGCGCAACGCGCTGACGAGCGGTGCGACGCCACGCGCGGCCCGTACGCCGCGGTAGCGATCGATCTCGGCCGCGAGGATCTTGCGGACCTTGCCGATCTCGCCTCGGCGCCGTTCGGCGGACCGCTGCGCGTAGTCCTTCAGATCGTCGAGGTCGAGCAGCGTGACGTTGTTGACTTCACGCACGCCCGGATCGACGTCGCGCGGCAAGGCAACGTCGATGACGAGCAACGGGCGCCCGTCGCGACAGGCCATCACCATCTCGACCGTCGAGCGTTCGAGGAGCACTCCGCTCGACGCGGTGGAGGTGAGCAAGACGTCGGCGTCGACCAGGGCGTCAGGGATCTCGGTAAGCGCGATGGCCTCGCCCCCGACCCGCGCCGCGAGTTCGATCGCCGGGCCCGCCGACCGGTTCGCGATCCATACGTGTTCCACCCCGCGCGACTTGAGCGGCGCCGCGAGACCCCGGCCCATCGAGCCCGCGCCCACGACCAATACCTTCGCGCCGTCGAACGTGCCGAGGTGCTCCGCGGCCACGGATACGGCGGCCGACGGAATCGACACCGCGTGGTGGCCGATCGCGGTTTCGCTGCGCACGCGCTTGCCCGACTCGATCGCGTGCTTGAACAACTGCGACAACGCCTGGCCGCTGGTTCCCTCGGCGACCGAGGCTTCCCACGCGTCGCGTACCTGCCCGAGGATCTCGCTCTCGCCGACGATCATCGAGTCGAGGCCCGCGGCAACCGAGAAGAGGTGCGAAATCGCGGCGTCGTCGAAATATGCGTACAGGTGGTCGATGAAGTCTTCGGGGTGCGCGCCCGAGTGCGCGGCGAGGAAATCGCGCACGTCGCCGACAGCGGGGTGGAACCGCGTGCACTGCGCGTAGATCTCGGTGCGGTTGCACGTGGAGAGCACGACGACTTCGATCAGGTGCTCCTGCGCGGCGAGGTCGTGGAGAACTTTCGCGACGGCATGCTGCGGAACGGTCATCCGTTCGAGCACCTCGACGGGGACCGTCCGGTGATTGAGACCGACGACGATCAGAGACATGTCTTCAACAGCTCCTTCGCCTCGTCGATCTGGCCGGCGCGAACGAGTTCCACGATGCCCGACTCGAACGCCGCGTGCCAATCCGCGTCCTCGGTGGAACGCCCCGTCGACCGCATCGCTTCCCGGGCTTCCGAGAGCAGTTCGAGCAGCGTCTCGTACTCAGGACCCAACTCCTTGCCGATCACCGCCCGCAGGTGGGCGGCCAACGCCGGACTGCGGCCTCCGGTGCCGATCGCGACGACCAACTCCGCGCGCCGAATCACCGACATCAGGGTAAACGAACAGTTGGTGGGGTCGTCCGCACTGTTCGTGAAGATGCGGCGCTCCTCGCCCGCGGCGAACACCGCGGCGCTGACGGCGGGGTCGGCGGTAGCGGTGACCGCCAGCCAGGCACCGTCGAGGTCGGCCGGTGCGAAGCGGCGGTTCGCCAGGATGAGGCGACCCTGGTCGGCCCACGCCATGACCTCGGCGCTCGCTTCGGGCGCCACCACAACGACCTCGGCCCCGAGATCGAGGAGCGGCTCGATCTTGCGGGCGGCGATGCGCCCGGCGCCGACTACGACCACCCGTCGCCCCCGGACCAGCAGGTTCACGGGGTAGCCCGTGAGGGCAGTCCGGGCCATGTTCATGCGGCTACGACCTCCGGCTCTCGATCGCCCGTGCGAGGAGTTGGCACTGTCCGAGCCTCCGGTCTGCGCCTGGACTACCCGGGGAGCACGCCGGCGGGGAGCCCGCCCTTGCGCAGTTGGTAGAAGGAGAGGATCTGGAGCTCGATCGCGAGGTCGACCTTACGCATCGAAACGCCCTCCGGCACCGCCAATACCGCCGGCGCGAAGTTGAGGATCGAACGCACACCGGCGGCGACGAGGCGGTCGGCGACTTCCTGCGCCGCGCCCGCGGGCGTGGCGAGAATCGCGATCGCGATGCCGCGATCAGCCACGATGCGGTCGAGGTCGTCGGTCGACTCGACTGCGAGGTCGGCGACTTCCTGGCCCACGAGCGCGGGGTCCTGGTCGATGAGGGCGACGACCCGGAACCCACGGGCGCCGAAGCCGCGGTAGTTCGCCAAGGCGCGGCCCAGGTTTCCGATGCCGACAATCGCGACCGGCCAGTCGCGGGTGAGACCGAGTTCGCGTGAGATCTCGTGCAGCAGGTACTCGACGTCGTATCCGACGCCGCGCGTGCCGTAGGAGCCCAGGTACGAGAGATCCTTGCGCACCTTGGCCGCGTTCACGCCCGCGAGCTCGGCGAGTCGCTCGGAGGAGATCGTCGCCACCTGGTGCTCGGCGGCCTCGAGCAACGCCCGGTAGTAGAGCGGGAGCCGGGCCACTGTCGCCTCGGGGATCCTGCGGCCCGGGGTAGCTGTCACTCCTCCACGGTACCGACCTTGTGAGCAGATTCTCAAAGTGTGGAAGCGAAATCTGCCGGTTATTTCGCGTCGCCGGTGAGGACGCGCCGGAGGAGCTTCCCGGTATACGAGCGGGGGAGTTCGGCGACGACCTCGACCCGGGTCGGGAGCTTGTAACGCGCGATCCGGCGACCGGCGTGGCGGAGCAGGGCCACCGGATCGGGCGCCGCACCGGGCCGCGCCACCACGTACGCGACCACCGTCTCGCCCGTGCGCGGGTGGGGCTCGCCGACCACGGCCACTTCGACGACATCGGCATAGTCGGCCAGCGCGTCCTCGACCTCGCCGGGGAAAAACGTTGAAACCGGAAACGATGATGACGTCCTTGGCCCGCTCGACGAGCGTGAGCCAGCCGTCGTCGTCGGCGACCGCGATGTCGCCGGTGCGCAACCACCCGTCGTCGGTCAGCACGCGCGTGGTCGCCTCGGCGTCGTGCCAGTACCCCGCGAACACGTTGGCGCCGCGCACGAGCACTTCGCCCGGGTCGCCGTCGAGCACCGCCGCGCCGTCGGCGTCGACGAGGCGCACGTCGACACCGGGCAACGGCGGACCAATCGAGCCCGGTCGGGGCGTTGCCGCGACCGCGCTCGTCGTCACGACCGGCGACGCTTCGGTCAACCCGTAACCCTCGTGCACTTCGACACCGAACCGTTCGAGCATTCCTCGCGCGTCACGTTCGGAGAGTGCCGCGGCGCCGGACACACACAGCCGTACCGTCGAAAACGCGTCGGCGGGCGCGTCGGGAACTGCCAGCCAGGCCGCGTACATCGCCGGGACACCTGCCACGACCGTCGCTTTGTCGTCGCGAATGCGCGCCAGTGTTTCGGCCGGATGGAAGTGCTCGACGAGCGAGACGGCGGCGCCGGCACGCAGTCCGAGACCGACCACGACGTTCAATCCGAACACGTGGAAGAACGGCAGGACACCGAGCACGACGTCGTCCTCGTGGATGCGAAGGCCCGCGTGCCCCTGCATCTGGTCGATGTTTGCGAGCAACGATCCGTGCGTGAGCATCGCGGCTTTCGGCGCGCCGGCCGTACCGGCGGTGAACAACAGCACCGCGAGGTCGCCCGACTCGCGGTCGACGAACGGTGCCGTGTGACGCGCGTCGGACACCTCGGCGTCGAGCGCGAGTGTCGGCGCGGTGATGTCCTCGTGAGAGCAGGCTCGCCGCGCGAGGTCGAGGTGCTCAGTGGTTGTGACGACCAGCGCCGGTTCGACGACCGCGAGTTCGCGACCCAGTTCGTGCGACGGTGCAATCGGATTGAGCGGCACGGCCACCGCGCCGGCCGCCAGGGTCGCCAGGTAGGCGGCAACGAACTCGACCTCGTTGCCGACGACGATGGCGACTCGGGAGCCGGGCCCGGCGCCGTTGGCCACGAGGAGGACCCGGACCCGGGCGACCCAGTCGGCAAGTTCGCCGTGGGTGACGACACCCGCGGCCGTCAACAGGGCGGGCCGGTCGGGGGCAGTCGCGGCGGTCTCGAGCAGCGCAGCGGCGAGGTTCACGGCCCGGGAGCGTACGTCCGGATCACCGGCCCCGTGTATGGGTCGGCTATTCCCACTTAGAGTGACAACTGTCGCTCAAGAAACGCGCGGAGGGTGTCGTAGTTAGGCATACAAGCGAGCGGCCTGGCCGTCTCGACTCGGAAAGATCGGGGGTCTCGGTCGTGGGAGTGGGCGGCGGGGGTGTTTGCCGGGAAACCGGTAGGACCCTCGCAACGTAGCCTCCCAGCCCGCCCCAGAAACGTCCGCAACTGCGGCCGGGGCCCCGAATTCCGAGACACGTACACATTCTTGCGTCGCACAACCGCTTCAGGGTGGTGTGCGACGCAAGTTGCGTTTCGGGGCCCGTTACGGGCCCAGGCGCAGGACGAACTGGGCCACCGCGGCGAGCAGGATCAACCCGAGCAACGCGACCAGCACCAGGCTGGTGCCCCACCTCATGAGTTTCGGCTCATGAGTTTCGGCTCATTCCGGGTCTCCGGGCGGGACGAGCACGATCGTGGTCCCGGCCCGGATCTTCAGCTCGGCCGCCGCCGACTGCCGGTCGAACGCCAGCGCGCACAATCCGTACGAGTCGACGATCAGCACCAACTCCGAGGCCTTGGCATCGGCGAACGTGCCCACCCACCGGGCCCGCCGTGACTTCTCGCCGAACCGCACTTTGATCGGGCCGTCGGGCCGGGCGCCGAGCGCGGCGAGCGCGTCGGGGTCGATATTGAGCTGGCAATTGCCGAACCGGTCCACCCAGAGCACCTCGCCGACGAGCGTGCCCTCCAGCTCCTGGGGCAACGGGAGCAGCCCGGGTGCGAGCGAAGCGGGATCGACGACCTCGCCGAGCATGGTCAGCTCGACCCCGTTGGCGATGTGGGCGACGGCCGGGGCCATCACGTCGCGGCCCGAGAACGTAGGGCCGGGCGCGGGGAGCTGGTACTCGGGGTTCGTCAGCGCGACGACGAGTTGCGGGCCGCCGAGCATCGTGACCGCGGGCGCGAGCAGGCCGTTGTCGGGCCCGACGAGGTACCCGTTCTCGACCTGCACTGCGATGCACCGCCGATCGGTGCCCACGCCCGGGTCGACAACTGCCAGCACGATGCCCTCGGGCAGGTACTGGGCCGCGCGCACCAACGCGAGCCCACCCGCGCGCACATCGAACGGGGTGACGTCGTGCGTGACGTCCACGATCCGCAGATGCGGCGCGATGTCGAGCATGACCGCGTGACACACACCGACGAACTCATCCGCGCGTCCATAGTCGGACAGGAACGAAACGAATCCCGGCTGGTCAGGCACCACCCGAAGTTAGCGGGGCGAGTTGGTCTAACCCGCCTCGGTGTACCGCGACGCGAGGTACGCGTCGACGTCCGATTCCGCCACCCGGAAGGAGCGCCCAACGCGCACCGCCGGCAGGTCGGCCGCCTTGATCAGTCGATAGACCGTCATAGACGACACCCGCATCAAATCGGCGACTTCCTGAACTGTCAGAAATCGCGCCTTACTCAGTCCCTGGCCCACGCGGTCTCCCTACTCCTGCCCGCTGAAAAACGACCTTACGCCTGTGCGGCCGAAGTTGTCGAGGGTGAACTACCGATGCGTGTGTGAGGTCACATTTCGGTACCGACGGGCATACCGAAACCGTCTTCCAGAAGCTCGACGAGCGTTCGGTAGTGCCGGGGAGGTCGGGTCGTGTGGACCGGAATCACGAGGCACTGCCCCGGGCGGCTCGCGGGCACCGCGAGCGCAATGCGATCCAGGCCGGACGCGGCGACGACCTCGATCCCGGCTTCGGCGGCCGCTTCGGCGAACCACCCGTCGGCGACCACGAGTGCGGGCCGGCCGATCTGGAACAGCCATTCCGACGGCGCATCGGGGCCCTCGGCGGCAATGAGCGACCGGCGGTCGGTGACGGTCGCCACGCCGTCGATCCAGCGAACCCAGCGTGGTGAGCGGCCGTCGACGCGTATCGGGCCGGCGTCGTCGGCTTCGAGTACGTCGCCGCCCGCGGCCCGGGCCAGACGGGCCACGGCGGCGTGTACGCCGAGCAAGCAGGCGGGCGCCGCGGTCGCGAAGCCGATGCGGCCCCCCGCTCGGGCAACGGTGGCGACGCGCGCGCCGGCGCGCAACGCAGCCGATACCAACCGGTCGGGATCGATCTCCGGGTGCTCGAGGGTGGCGCCGTAGACCGCATGTACCGCGTCCCACACGTCCGGCGCGGACGCGTGCGGCGCCGATACGCCGCCGAGCGCACCGGTTTCGCCCGCGGCGACGCGCATCACGAGGTGACGCAACTCCGTCGGGCCGACCGGACCGCGCCCTGCGACCTTGGCCCGCACCAACCGCTCCGCGATCGTCGCGGGTGCAGGCGGGGCGTGGACGGCGACGTGCGTATCAAGGCGCGGCGGACGATTCCGCGCCTTCACCGTTATTGCCCGAGCTCGCGTGATCGGCGGGTCGCGGCCGCGACCGCGTCGAGGAAGGCGGCGCGCACACCCGCGCGTTCGAGTTCGTGCAACCCGGCTGCGGTCGTTCCGCCGGGCGAGGTGACCGCGGCGCGCAGGGCCTCGGGACCCGAATCACTTTGTGCCAGCAGGGTGGCGGACCCGAGGAGCGTTTGTACGACGAGTTCGTTGGCGACATCGCGGGGCAGCCCGACGAGTACGCCCGCTTCGATCATCGCTTCGGCCATCAGCATCACGTAGGCCGGGCCCGATCCCGAAAGTCCGGTCACCGCGTCGAGCGAAGGTTCGCCGACGCGCACGACGATGCCTACGGCACCGAGGAGACGCTCGGCGAGATCGAGGTGGTCGTCGGTCGCCGTGGTTCCCGGCGCGATCGCCGACGCGCCGCGGCCGACGAGTGCGGGCGTATTCGGCATCGCGCGCACGACAGGCCGGCCGGGCACGAGCGCTTCGATCGTGGCGATCGTGACGCCGGCCGCGATCGAGAGCACAAGGGTGTCTTCGCGCAGCGCGGGTTCGACCGACTCGAGGGTGGCAGGGACGTCTCCGGGCTTGACCGCGAGGACGACGACCTCGGCGTCGGCGACGGCCCACGCCGGGCTCGGGACCACCCGCACCTTGGGGAACTGTTGCTCGAGTTCGCGGCGGCGTTCGACGTCGATCTCGGCAACCGACAGCAGATCGGCTTCCCAGCCGACTTCGAGCAACCCACCCAGCAGCGCCGCGCCCATCTTTCCGCCACCGAGCAACGCGACGCGAGCCATGTTCATGAGCGTACGCGCGCCGACGGGCCCGAGGAACGCTTCAATCGACCCCGCACTTCCCCGAACGGAGCCGACCGTCCTGCACCTCGGGCCCGGTTGGCGAGGTCACCGTACCACGATAGGTTTCGGCATCACAAGACCTCTTGTCACAATCTCAGACATTTTTAGACGTTACGGAAGCCGATGCGGATCGCGGGTTGGAACCGGCGTTCGACCGCCTCGTAGAGCACGCCGATGATGCGGTCGAGTTCGGCTTCGTCGAGGTGTTCGAGCAGCCGCCGACCGACGAGGTAGACGTCGCCGTCGGGACCGACCGAAAAGCTCGCGCCGTACAACGTGTGGTTGCAGCGCATCAGAAACGCGTACAACTCCGCGTGGTGCGCGGGCGGGTCCGGCATGAAATAGACCTCGTAGCGCAGCGTGCGCTGGTGCAGGTCGAAGTAGATCGTCGCCGCGTCGCGCCCGTCGCAACCGAAACGCACGTACCAGCGCGGGATCGTCGAGTCGTACTCGACCACCTGCACCCACGGTTCGCGCGCAACGGGCCCTTCGAGGTGCGCGGCGATCAGCGCGTGCTTCTCGGCAAGGAACTGCTCGTCGAGAACCGGCTCAGTCACATCGAACGAGGCCGCGCACGACAAGGTCGCCGTACAAACGGCGCAGGCGAGCGGCCGTGATGCTCCACGAGTACCGCCGCGATCGCGCCGCCGCACTGACACCCATCTCGGCCGCGATGTCGGTATCGCCGAGCAACAGCTCCACCGGCGCCGCGAAGTCGGACGGGTCACGGCCCTCGACCAGGAACCCGGTGTGCCCGTCGTCGACCAGCGACCGCAGCCCGCCCACCGCCGCCGCGACGACCGGGGTTCCGCACGCGGCGGCTTCGAGCGCGACGAGACCGAACGACTCGGTGCGTGACGGAACGACGCACACGTCGGCCGCCCGGTAGTAATCGGCAAGACCCTCGTGCGGCTGCGGCGCGACGAAACGCACACGCTCGCGCAGCCCCAGATCGTCGACGAGTGCGTGCACCCGCCGCAGTTCGGCTTCACCGCCGGCACCACTCGGGCCGCCGACGATGAGCAACGTGGTCGTCGGATCGGCGAGCGATGCGAGGCACCGCACCGCGAGGTCGACGCCTTTGAGCGGTTGAATGCGTCCGACGAACAGCAGCACGCGCCGGCCCTGGAGACCGAGTCGACGCCGGGCCGCGACGCGGTCGCCGGGCTCGAACACCGCGTGGTCGACACCCGGTGGAACCACTTCGATGCGGCCCGGGTCGGCGTCGTAGAGCGACGCGAGTTGCGCGCGCTCGTCGTCGGTCGACGCCAACATCAAGTCGGCGCACGCGATGACGTCGTGCTCGACACGAGCCCGATCGGCGCTGTCGTCGTCGACACCCGCGTCGGCCTTGACGCGCGCGAGCGTGTGGAACGTCGCGACCATCGGCAGGTCGTGGATGTGCTTCAACCGATGTGCGACCGAACCGGAGAGCCAGTAGTTGCCGTGGAGCACGTCGACCGGTGCCCGGCCGACCATCAGTTCGGACGCGGCTTCGACGAACGGGTCCACGAGTCCGAGCAGATCGTGTTTGGCTACCGGTTCGAGCGGGCCGGCCGGAACGTGGATGACACGAAAACGCGGTTCGACCCGAACCACGGGACGCTGCTCAGGGTGCTCGGCGCGCGTGTACACGTCGCAGTCGACCCCCGAACGCGCGAGCGCGGAGGCCATTGCCCGGACGTAGACGTTCATGCCGCCCCCATCGCCCGCGCCCGGCTGGGCGAGCGGCGACGTGTGCATGCTGAACACGGCAACGCGACGAAAAGTCATTGCGGGCGCATCGTACCCAAGGGCCCGGATCAGCCCGCTTCCGCGTCCTGGCCCCGGTTTTCGGCCTGGAACGACCGGTAGATCTCGACCAGCACCTGCTTCTGGCGGTCGTTCAGGGTCGGGTCGCCCAGCACCACTTCGACCAAGTCGGCTTCGACCTCCCGGCGCTCGTCGAGGATGCCGGCCCGGACGTACAGCGTCTCCGCCGAGATCCGCAGCCCCTTGGCGATCGACTGGAGGATCTCGGCCGATGGCTTGCGCAACCCGCGCTCGATTTGGCTGAGATACGGATTCGAGATGCCGGCCGCTTCGCTCAACTTGCGCAGCGAGAGCCGCGCGTTCCGGCGTTGGTCACGAATGAACTCGCCCAGGTCGTGCAGCCGCGACTCGAACGGCTCAGTCACATGGCTCCCTCACCGCAGCCATCGCGGCCTGCGGCGTCCAAGGGCTGCGGCTGCGTCCGCACGGTCCACATGGCTCCCTCGCCGAAGCCATCGCGGCCTGCGGCGTCCAAGGGCTGCGGCTGCGTCCGCACGGTCACGCGGTTCCGGCTACCTGCCGCGTCGCGATCTCCCGCTCGAGCGCGTCGATCACTCCGTGAAGGTCGCGGCGAATATCGGAAAGCTCGCGCTCGAAATCGCTGAGGCGTGCGACGGTGTCGGCGAGTTCAGCTTCGTCGAGCGTTGGCAGGTTCGCGAGCGTCAGGTCGGCGACCAGCTCTTCGCGACCGTCCTCCCACTTCAGCTCGACCGCCGGCGTGTCGGCGTCGGGAACGCGCGAGTCGGCAGGTGCGGCGCGCCCGCCACCCGACCCGAGGATGCGGGGCAGGTCGGCGACGAGTTCGGAAATGTCTCCCCCCCGTTCGCGGCGGGCGCGTTCCGCTTCGAGAATTTCCATGCGGGCTTGCGCGAGGCGGCGGTAGTACGACACCGAGAGTTCGATGTCGGAGGCCTCGGCCTTCAGCTCGCGCAACGCGTCGACGTCGTGCCGGTCGAGCGCCGCGACGAATTGCGGGTCGAGCAGGCGCTGGATGCGTTCGGATGCAGTCACCGGTCGGAGGCTAGTGCCCGCGAAGGGGGCGGCTGGCCAACGCAAGCCCGCTGATCGTCAGCACCGGGAGCGCACGGTGGGGTAGGGGTTGACGGCCCGTCCCCCGCCCGGATGGATCTCGAAGTGGAGGTGCGGGGCACCGCCGTTGGCGTTCCCGGTACTGCCGACCGAACCGATCAATTCGCCCGCCGAGACCGAACGCGAGCCACCCGCGAAGTCGCGCAAGTGGGCGTAGTAGTACGTATTGCCGTCGCTGCCGTTCAACCAGATGGAAAGGCCGCCGAGACCGCCGGAACTCTGGCGGATCGACCCGCCCACAACGGCCGCGACCGGCGTACCCGACGACGCCATCATGTCGACACCTTGGTGGCTGCGGCCACCGGAGCGGGGCGCACCCCACGAGTCGCCGAACGACGACCCGCCCGGCACCGGACACACCCACGATCCGCTCGCGACGATCGTGCCGGCCGACCCGCCGCTTCGGCTGCTGCCGCTGCTCGAACTCGTCGATGCCGCGGCGCGCGCCCGGCGCAACCGTTCCTGGAATTCACGGGCCTTGCGTTCGCGTTCGAGGCGCGCCCGCAGTTCGGACTCGGCCCGCTCGGCGGCGGCGAGGGCGTCGCGCAGCTGCGACTCGGTCTCCTTCATCTGCGCGACGACTTGTTCCTGCTGCGCGATCTGGTCGGCGAGACTCGCCTCCTGCACACGGAGGTCCTCGGTAACGGCTCCGAGTTGCTCGACGGCGAGGTTGCCGTCTTCGTTGACCCGGTCGAGAAGTTCGTTGCGACGCTGGGCCTCGAGCACGTCGTTGCCTTCGACGACGACATCGAGGTCGAGCCCGCCCTCGGTATACGCCTCCACCGCACGCTGCTGCGCGACGGATGTCAGCGCCGCGGCGCTCGCTTCGGTCGCGGTCACAGCCGTTCGGGTGCGGTCGATGTCCCCTTCGAGACCCCAGTAGACGCTCTGGGCTTCCTCGTACTGTTCGGCGGCTTCGTTGGCGGCGCGCTGGGCGCTGGTGACACGCGCCTCGGCTTCGGCCAATGGATCGCGGGCCGCGGTCGCGGCTTGCGCCGGCGCCAGGAGGGCAAGCGCCACGGCCACAGGAATGGCGCGGCGGAGCGACGAGAAAGAGAAAAAGGCGCGCACGAGCGGCGCGAAAGCTATCAGCCTCCACTCACCGGCGGCAGGATCGCGACCTCGTCTCCGGGGTGTAAAAGGCTTTCCTCCCCTTCCGGCGGTTCCTCCCCATTTAGCCAGATTCTTGAGGTTCCCAGGATCGCCTCGAAGCCGGATCCGTAACGGTCGACGGCCGCGATGACGAGGGCCCCCACCGTCGGGGCGTCGGCCTCGGAGAAGGAGTCCGAGGCCCGCCCGGCCGCCTCCCGGGCCGTGGCGAACAGCCGCAGGTGAACCGTCACGGTGCTGTCACAGCTCCCCGGTTAGTGGGGCGTGTCGACGTTGGTCCGCGCCGTCGGGAAGGCGTCGAGGCGCTCCGGGTCGATCGGATCGCCCGTGACCTCGTCGATTCCGTAGGTGCCTTCGTCGACCCGCTGGAGTGCCGCCTCGATCTCGGCCAGGTCGTGCTCGAGCTCTTCGAGAATCGACTGGTCCTTCTCGCGCTCGAACGTGTCCGAACCCAGGTCGGCGGGGTGCTGGTCGTAGTGCGAGAGCTCGGCGCTCTCGTCGCCGCCTTCGGCGCGCACACCCTGGCGCACCGATTCGAGGCGTTCCCGCTCCGCCAGCAGTCGCCGGCGCGTGTCCTCCGAGTCGCTGTCGCTCATGCATTTCACCCTACCCACGGGCTCCGGCCCGGTCACCGTCGTCTCGTCACTGGCTTCCGAACGCGATGCGGGCGCGCAGTTCGTCGGCCCGTTCGGCGAACAGTTTCGTCAACAGCGCGAGCTGGTCGTGCGGAGCCGGGGCCTCGAGTACGCGCTGCGCGTCGAGCGGACCGATCGGGGCGACCGCCGCCAACTCGTACGCCGCCCACGCCGGGTCGTCGGAAATCGGCGGGAGCTCGTCGGGGGCGCTTGGCTCGAGCCGGCGCCACAGGTCGAGCACGGCGCGCAACTCGTCGACGGCACGTTCACGCGCCTCGGCCGCCCCGGCCGCGGGCGCGATCTCGTCGAGCACCTCTGTCTCGGCCTGCGGATACGGATCGTCGGGCAACCACGTCGTGACACGAAACCGCCGGATGCCGGTCGTCACCAGCGCGAAGCGGCCATCGGGCATCTCACTCGCCTGGATGATGCGCGCCACGGTGCCCACGTCGAACCGCACGTCACCGCCGCCCACTTCGCTCCCCCGTTCGATGAGCACGACACCGAACTCGCCGGTGCCGTCGATGCAGCGGCGCACCATCATGCGATAGCGCGGCTCGAACACGTGCAGCGGAAGCACCGCGTAAGGAAACAGCACGCTTCCCAACGGAAACATCGGGAGCACGGTCATCAGTTCATGCGCGACCGCAACAAGCGCGCTTCGGAGCGAAGACGCTTCGCGACCTCGTCGTCGAATCCTTCGGCCATGCGTTCGTACGCACGTGCCGCCCGTACGGGGTCGACGACCCGCGCCAAACGCCGCAGCAACTGCACGCCGTCTGCAACCGACACGCCCGGGATCGCGAGGTGGAGTTCGCACATCCACGCAAGCTGCACGGGATCGCGTGCGAGCTCGCCGCTCTCGAGGTTCGCCAGCATCCGCGCCAGGACACTGCGCGCCGACACGGGAAGCAGGTCTGTCTCCTCGAACGAGCGCGTGCCGCGATACACCGTGTCGAACAGCGCGTGGCACTGCTCGCGGGTGAGGAGCCGGCCGCCGTGAAACGGATCGCACCAGTGATCGGGACACTCGGCGGCGCGCACGAGGAAGTGGCCGGGCAATCCGACGGGGAGCACGGAGATGCCAAGCCGGCGCGCGACCTCGATGACGAGCACCGAAAGCGAGATCGGGATGCCGCACCGCCTCTCGACGACCGAATCGAGGAACGAGTTCTCGGGGTCGTCGTAGTGTTCGAGATCACCGTGGAAGCCGCGACGACCGAAGAGCTCGGCTACGACGGCATCGAGCGAGACATCGGTGCACGTCCCGGCGATCTCGTCGATGCGGGCGATCCATTCGTCGACGACGAGACCGGGATGTGCGTGCGCGGCGATGCACAGTGCGCCGACGTCGAGGCGCACGTCGTCGACCGACGTCACCATCTCGACGAACCGGTCGCTCGACTCCACGGGGCGACCGTATCCCGCCGTTGGAGGCCGCATCTCGCCGGTAGACTGGCCAACTGATGCGTGGCGTTACCGACGAGCTGCGCGACACCGTCACGCGTCGGCTCCACGAGCAACAGCAGCGGATGACTCCGGTTCGGTCGCGCCTGCTCGAAGTACTTGCCGCGACCCACCGGCCCCTCACGATCACCGAGATCCTCGAACATCAGCGCGACCTCGCGCAGAGTTCGGTGTACCGGAACCTGGTCGTGCTGGAACAGGCGGGCGTCGTGCACCGCGTCGTCACCCACGACGAGTTCGCCCGTTACGAACTCACCGAAGCGCTCACGGGACACCACCATCATCTCGTGTGCTCCAACTGCGGCCGCGTCGACGACCTTCCGGCCTCCGACCGGCTCGAGCGATCGGTCGCCGACGCCGTGGCCGACGCGGCGGAGAAGATCGGTTTCCGCACCGAGCATCACCGTCTCGACCTTGTAGGACTTTGCGCGGACTGCGCCTGAGTTCATCCGAAAGGACCTCCCTCATGATCCCGACCGCCTCGAAGCCCTGGTTGCGCGCGCTGGCGCTCGTCGTCGCGGCGGGGGCACTCCTTGCCGCGTGCGGTGGCGACGACGACGCGGCCGAGGCCCCGGCCGGACCCGAAGGCACGGAGGCATTCGCCGACTTGGCGCGCGACCACACCGAAGACCCGGTCGAGTATCCGCAGAGCCCTCCGGTCGGTGGCGCCCACAGCCCGATCTGGCAAAACTGCGGTGTCTATCGCGATCCGGTGAACAACGAGAACGCGGTGCACGTACTCGAACACGGCGGCGTGTGGATCGCGTACGCCGAAGACCTGCCGGCCGCCGACATCGAAACGCTCGAGTCGAAGGCGGCGGGTCAGTCGTACATCCTCGTCACGCCGTACGAAGACCTCGACGACCCGGTCGTGCTCACGGCGTGGGGCCGCCAACTCCGCCTCAACTCGGTCGACGACCCGCGGGTCGACGAGTTCATCGAGACGTTTCAGGAAGGCCCGCAGACACCTGAACCGGGCTCGCCGTGCACCGGTGGTACCGGCGACCCGGTCGCGTCCTAGTTGTATTTAGTCGCGGAACGCGGCGATCTTGCGCGCGATGTACGAGGAGAAGTAGCCGTCGTAACGGACTTGCAACTCGGGGAGGCGCCAGTCCTTGCCCGTGATCGTTCCGCGGCACGCGGCGGTGCCGCACGCGCAGGAGAACTCGTCGTACGGGTCGGTGTCGCTCATTGCGTAGTCGAAGCACAGTTCTTCGCCGGCGGTGACCGGGCGCATCGTCACGAGCACGATCGAGCCGAGGAGGCCGCAGTTGGGGTCGCACGAGTGGTTCACGCAGTCGGCGGGCGAGAACGGCGGGGCGCTGGTCATGAAGACGTCGTCGTCGATCTGGATCGCGTGCGTCCGGACGAGTTCGGCAAGCCCTTCGAATTCGGACCGTTCGACTGCGTAGCCGCCGAACGCGACCACGGTCACGCCCGCGTCGATGTCGGACCGGGCAAAGATTCCCCGACCCTTGATGCCGGCGACACGTTCCTCGGCAAGCGGCGAGAGCCACGACTGATCCAGAATCGGCGACAGTAATGGAGCCCGACACCGTCTTCGCAGCTGTAGGTGGCCAGCCGTTCTTCGACGCGCTCGTCGGTCGCTTCTACGAACGGGTCGAGGCCGACACCGTGTTGCGGCCGCTGTATCCCGCCGATCTCGAGCCGGGGAAGCGCGCCCTCGCGCTGTTCCTGGCCCAGTACTGGGGTGGCCCGCCGGTGTACAGCGACGAGAAGGGCCACCCGCGGCTGCGCATGCGTCATGCGCCGTTCCGCATCACCCATGTCGAACGAGCCGCCTGGCTGGCGGCGATGCTCGCCAGCCTCGACGAGGCCGACGTTCCCGCCGAGATCGCCGAAGCCATGCGCGACTACTTCGCGATGGCGGCGGACGCAATGGTCAACAGCTAGCGCGACAATGGGCGCCGTATGAGTAAGCGGCAGCAGAAGGAACGCCTGGCCCGGCGGCGAGAGGCATCGACGCGGCGAGGACCGGGCGAACGCCGTGAGGCCCTGCGGCCCGGGATCGTCTCGCCGTTCCTCACGGTTCCCGCGTCGATCCCGCGTCCGCCGTACGCACCCGACGCGCCGAAACTGGTTCCCGCCGTCCCGCCCGACGAGTTCCTCGACCGCATGCGCGTCGCCGGCCGGGCCGGTCGCGAGGTGTTGCTCGAACTGGCGGCCGCGGTGCGCCCCGGTATGACGACCGACGAACTCGACCGCATCTGCCACGACGCGTGCATCGCGCGCGGCGGCTATCCGAGCCCATTGCACTACAAAGGATTCCCGAAGTCGTTGTGCACCTCGGTCAACGAGATCATCTGTCACGGCATCCCCGACGACCGCGCACTGCAAGAGGGCGACATCGTCAACTGCGACGTCACGATCTTCCTGGGTGGTGTGCACGGCGATTGCAACGCGACGTTCCTCGTCGGCGACGTCGACGAGGACGCGAAGTCCTTGGTGCAGGTCACCAAGGAAGCAATGTGGAAGGGCATCGACGCGGTACGACCGGGCGGGCTCATCTCCGACATCGGTCGCGCGATTCAGGTGCACGCCGAAGCCGCAGACTTCGGTGTCGTGCGTTCGTTCGTGGGCCACGGCATCAGTGAGGTGTTCCACACCGCGCCGTCGGTGCCGCACTACTACGACCCGCGCGCCGACACGCAGCTCGTTCCCGGCATGACGTTCACCATCGAGCCGATGATCACCGAGGGTTCGTGGGAACTCGGCCGTATCTGGGCCGACGGCTGGACCGCACCGACCCGCGACCTCTCGCGGTCGGCGCAGTTCGAACACACGGTGCTGGTGACGGCGACCGGCGTCGAGGTACTCACCCTGACCCCCGGCGAGCCGCACGGTTCCTGAATTTGGGCCATCGTCTGGGTCGGCTATTCTGAGAATGACTCTCAGAAAGGCGGGACACGCGTGGACGTCATCGAGGACGCCGTCATCGAAGCCCACGGGGTCTCGTTCGCGTACGACACGACTCCTGTGCTCGACGACGTCTCGTTCGCGATCGGGTCGGGCGAGTTCGCAGCGCTGGTCGGGCCGAACGGCAGCGGCAAGTCGACCCTGCTGCGGCTGCTCCTCGGCCTCGAACGCCCGGCCCGCGGCTCGGTGCGGTTGCTGGGCGACGACCCGCGAAACCTGCGCGACCGGTGGCGCATCGGGTACGTGCCGCAGCGACTCCACCTCCCGCCCGACCTGCCCGCAACCGTCGAGGAGGTCGTACGCGCCGGGCGCCTGGCGCGGCGGGGGTGGTGGCGGCCACCGAATTCTGCCGACCGCGACGCGGTCGACCATGCGCTCGGCGCCGTCGCGCTCACTGACCACCGAGACCGGCGGATGCGCGAACTGTCGGGCGGACAACAGCAACGCGTGCTCATCGCCAAGGCGCTCGTCGGCGAACCGGAAGTGATTCTGCTCGACGAGCCGATCGCCGGCGTCGACGCGCAGTCGCAGCAATTGTTCCGCGAATCGCTCGTGCACCTCGTCGAGCACGACGCCGTCACCGTACTGCTCGTCTCGCACGAACTCGGCGCCGTCGCCGACGTGCTCGACCGGGTGATCGTGCTGAAACAGCGGGTGCTCTTCGACGGTCCGGCACCCGATCTCATCGCCCAGGGCGTGAGCCTCGGCGTGCACGCCGACGACCTGCCGATGTGGCTCGAAGGGCTGCGCTGATGCCCTGGCCGTTCGAACGCGAGTACATGCAGATCGCACTCGTCGCGGGCCTCGTCATCGGTGCGTGCGCGCCACTGATCGGCACGTTTCTCGTGCAGAAACGCATGTCGCTGATGGGCGACGGCATCGGCCACCTCGCGTTCGCGGGTGTCGCGGCGGGCTTGCTCGCCGAGGTGTGGCCGATCTGGACCGCGCTCGTCGCCGCGGTCGGCGGCGCGATCCTCATCGAGTGGTTGCGGGCCCACGGCCGCACCTCGGGCGACCTCGCGCTCGCGCTGGCGTTCTACGGCGGCATCGCCCTCGCCGTCGTCCTCGTCAACATGTCCGACGAGGGCACCGGCGCAATGTTGCCGTGGCTCTTCGGCTCGATCATCACGGTCACGTGGGCCGACGTGCGCGTCATCGTCGTGCTCGGCGCCCTGATCGTCACGACCTTGGTGGTGACCGGGCGAGCGTTGTTCGCGATCGTGCTCGACGAAGAATCGGCGCGCGTCGCCGGACTTCCCGTCGACACACTCAACACCGTGCTGGCCGCGCTCACCGCGGTGACGATCGTCGCCGCGATGCGAATCGTCGGCGTGCTGCTGGTCGCCGCGCTCATGGTCGTCCCGGTCGCGACGAGCCGGCTGCTGGCCCGATCGTTCCGCGACACGCTGCTCGGCGCGTCGCTCGTAGGCATGGTGGCGGTCGTCGTCGGCCTCGCCGCGGCACGCGAGTGGGATCTCGCCCCCGGCGGCGCGATCGTGCTCACCGCACTCGCGGTCTTCATCGTGACGGCCACGACCGCCGGCGTCGCCCGCCGCGTCGGCGCGGGCCCGGTCCTTCCCGGCTAGGTGTTACTCCCAGAAGCTGGCTTCGCCCGTGTCGGCTGCGCGTTTCCGCTCGGCTTCCCGCGCCGCACCGTCGTCGACGGTGGGTGCGTGCCCGTCGGGATGTGCGGGGCCCGCGACGACTCGTGCCGCGAGCCAAGTTGTGATCGGCACCGACGCCACCAGCCCGATGCTGCCGACCAGCGTCCGAATAATCTCGGTGGCCACCACTTCGCTGTTCGCGATCGTTCCGAGAGACTGCGCCGAAAGGACGAACAGCAACAACAGCGGGAGCGCGGCGCCTGCGTACGCCAGCGCCAACGTGTTCACCGTCGAAGCGATGTGGTCACGCCCAATGCGGATCGCGCTGCCGTAGACCGCGGTTCGCGACATCGTCGGATTCGCTTCGCGCAATTCCGCGACCGCCGACGCCTGGGTGATGGTTACGTCATCGAGGGCGCCGAGGGCGCCGATCACGATGCCGGCGAGGATGAGGCCGCTCATGTCGACGTCGCCCGAGAGATTGCCGAGCAGTAAGGCTTCCTCGCTCGCGAATCCGGAGAACTCGGCCAGCGCGGTGAAGATCGCCGAGAGCAGGACCGTCAGCGCGAGCGCGGCCAGGGTGCCGAGGAGTGCAACGGTCGTCAGCAGGTTGAGCCCGTGCGCGAGATAGAGCGCGATGTACGCGATCGCCGCCGAGCCGAGGACTGCGACGAGCACCGGGCTGTAGCCGGCGAGGATCGCGGGCAGTACGAACACCATGATCGTGCCGATGCTGACGACGAGACCGCCGAGCGCGGCCAGGCCCCGGAGGCGGCCTAGCAACACGACCGCGACTCCGAACACCACCGCGGCTGCCAGCAACACAGGTCGGCGCTGCCTATCGGAGTAGGTGTATTCGAATCCCTCGTCGGCGCCCTCCGTGTATGACAGGACAATGCGGTCGCCGTTGCTCAGACTCGGAGTAACCGGCGAGTCAGCCGTGAAGACGAGGGTGCGCGTCTCGCCATCGTCGGGTCCCTGCGTGAGCCGGACGTCGACTTCGATGCACTCGATCGTGGTCCCCTCGCACAGTTCGACGCGAATGTCGCCGACGCGCGCCTCGTACACCGTGCCGACGAGGAAGTCCGCCTGGCTCCGGTCGACCTCGGCCCGGACCGAGATGCCGACGACCGCTATCGCGACGAGCGCTCCGACGACGACCGTCAAGCCTACGAGCGCGCGTCGTGTGGCCGGGGCAAGCGCGACGTCGTGCGTGTGCATCGGACCAGTGTCGTCGCGGACGGCTCCGGACTCGCGGACACTGGAGTAGCTTCCGCGGCGTGCGGCTTGCCGGCGAGAAGGCTCTGGTCACCGGATCGACGTCGGGCATCGGGCGCGCGATCGCGGTCGAGTTCGCGCGTGAAGGTGCGGCGGTGGTCGTCACCGGCCGCGACGCCGAACGCGGCGCCGAGGTGGTCGCCGAGATCGAGCGCGGCGGCGCGACCGCCTCGTTCGTCGCCGCGGACTTGCACGACGAGGCCGCGTGCACGCACCTGGTCACTACAGCCGCGGACCGGCTCGGCGGCCTCACGGTGCTGGTCAACAACGCGGCCGGCGGCGGCGTCACAGACGGGGCCGTCGCCGACCTCACGACCGAGGCGTGGGAAGCGATCCTGCGGGTCGACCTGACCGCGCCCTTCTGGATGGCGCGGGCCGCGATCCCGCACCTGCGGAACGCGGGCCACGGCTCGATCGTCAACATCTCGTCGCGCCAGGCAGAGCGGGCGAGTCGCGGGCTGGCCGCGTACATCGCGGCCAAGGGCGCGCTGAACGCGCTGACGCGGTCGATCGCCGTCGACTACGCGGCCGACGGCATCCGCTGCAACACGATCAGCCCCGGCTACGTCGTGAACGACCGGCGCGACGCCGACATCACCGACGAACGCCGGCAGCGCTACGAGGCCATGCACTTGACGCGGCTCGGCAGCGCGGCCGACGTGGCGTACGCCGCGGTATACCTCGCGAGCTCCGAATCGGGCTTCCTCACCGGCGCAAACCTGCCACTCGACGGCGGCAGCAGCAGCGCACGCGGCACGACCCTCGGGTGACCGTGCACCCGCGCATCTCCGTCAGCGCCATCTGCACGTACAAACTTTCGCTCACCGACGACCTCGCATTCTGGGCGCGGCACGGCATCGACCACGTCGGCGTCTCCGTCGCCAAGCTCGAAGCGCACGGTTGGGACGACGGCACCGCGCGCGTCGCCGACGCGGTGGGTCGCGGCCTACGAGTCTGCAACCTGATCGGTCTCGGGCCGTTCGAGCTCGCGAATCCGAGTCAGTGGGAAGCGCAACGCGAACGACTGGTCCGTGCGATCGACGCCGCGAACGCGATCGGCGCCGACCGGCTCGTGTTCACGACGGGACCGTCGACACCGTTGTCGTGGGAGGAGGCGGCCGACGCGCTCGAAGCCGCGCTGCAACCCGTGCTCACGTCGGCGCGGGCTGCCGGCGTGCAGTTCGCGATCGAGCACACGAACTCGCTGCGCGTCGACGTGGGGTTCGTGCACACACTGCGCGACGTCGTCGACCTCGCCCGCCGCCTCGATACCGGGGTGTGCATGGAGGTCAACGCGTGCTGGGCCGAGCGCGACCTGCTCTCGACCATCCGAACGGGCGTCGACCGCATCGCGCTCGTGCAGGTCTCCGACTTTCGCGTCGGGACACTGTGCACACCCGACCGCCTCGTCCCCGGCGACGGCGACATTCCGCTCGCGCGCATCATCGGCGCGCTCCTCGACGCCGGCTACCCGGGCGCGTTCGACCTCGAGTTGATCGGCCCGCGCATCGACGAAGAGGGCTACGACGACGCCGTGCCGCGTGCGATCCGGGCCGTCGACGATCTGCTCACGAGTTGCACCGACCGTCGGTGATGAACACGTCCTCGCCGGCTCGGTCGGGAACGGTCGCACACACGTGAACGCCTGCGTCACCGCCGAGCTCGATGCGCCAGCCGGCGGCCTCCCAGTCACCTCGGGTGGCGCCGGGTATGAACCGCCCGGTCGCGAGGCGCATCTCGTCGCCGCTGAAGTTGTCTTCGGACCAGTCGTAGTACGCGACGGCGAGCAGGTCGGGGTCGTGCAGCGCGCCCTCACCGGATGCCGACGCGTTGAGTTCCGCCAACCGCACGTACTCGCGGGCTTCGTCGCGGAGTTCGTTGCGCTCCCAGTCGTCGGCGTTGGCCGCGACAACGACGATGAAGACGAGGAGCGCCGCGGCCAAGCCGATCCCGATGTACCCGAGGACGAGCCCGGCCGTGGCGAGACCCTTGCCGCCCTCGGTGCCGTTCGAGCGCTTGATCTGGCGCCGGGCGATGTGGCCGGTGATCACGGCAGCGACGGCGCCGACGCCGCAGAAGGCGAAGTTTGCGAGACCGGCGACGAGCGAGACGATCGCGAGCGGGTTCGTGCGCGGCGGTCCGTAGTGCTGCCCCGGCGCCGGCGCGGGCGGCGCCCACCCGCCGGGCGGCGGGTAGCCGGGCGGCGCGGTGCCACCGGGTGGTGGCGGGGACGCGCCGAACCCGGGCGCGTTCGACGGCCGCGGCCACTGATCCGACGGCCAGTCCCCCGAACCTGTCAGGCCCACATGAATGCACCACCATCCGCCATGACCGTGCGGACGCAGTGGCCCGCCCTCCACGCCGCAGGCGCACACGCGGGTCGCGAGGGAGCCATGGACACAACGGTCCTTAGGCCCACATGAATGCACCACCATCCGCCATGAGGGTGTGGCCGGTGATGTAACGGCTCGCGTCGCTGCAGAGGAACCACGCGACCGAGCCGATGTCGAGTTCGGGGTCGCCCTGGCGTTTCATCGGGCAGTTCTCGATGAAGATGCGGTAGCCCTCGCTCTGCTTTCCCGCGTCGCCGTGATGCGTCGCGGCCGCGGGTGCGATCGCGTTCACCGCGATGCCGTCGGCACCCCATTCGCGCGCAGCCGTGCGTGTCAGCGCGCGGATCGCTTCCTTCGACGCGTTGTACGCGGCGAATCCGCGGCCACCCGTGATGCCCATCGACGACGCGAAGTTGACGATGCGACCCCAACCTTGTGCACGCATGTGCGGGTACACCGCTTGCATCGCCCACAGTGTCCCCTTCACACCCGAACCGTAGAAGACGTCGACGTCGTGCTCGCTGACTTCGGCAACCGACGCCATCGGGCGGAAGGTCTGCGCGTTGTTCACAATGCAGTCGACGCGACCAAACCGCGCGACGGTCTGCGCGACCATCGCGTCGATCTGTTCGCGTTGCTGGATGTCGCACACGACACCGAGGTTGTCGACGCCCAACGCGTCGAGTTCGCGCACGGTCTCTTGCATGAGCTCGGGTTTCCATTCGGCGACAACGATGCGCGCGCCACCTTTGCCGAGGTGGTGCGCGATGCCCTTGCCGATGCCCTTGCCCGCGCCGGTGACGACGATCACCCGGCCGTCGACGCCGTGCATCGCACGCGTCTCCTCGACACTCGTCATGCCGGTGAGCGTAACTTCTCTTTCATGACCGTGACTGTGGTGACAGGGGCCGGGAGTGGGATCGGGCGCGCGACGGCGATTCGACTCGTCCGTGACGGCAAGGCGGTCGCGGTCGTCGATCTCCACGGCCCCAACGCCGAAGAAACCGTGCGCTTGGCCGGGGGAACGAGCCGGGCGTACGGATGCGACGTCGCCGACGACGCCGCGGTCGCGGCCGTGGCGAGTGCAGTGGCGACCGACCTCGGCCGCATCTCGGGCGTCGTCACAGCAGCCGGCATCTTCCACGGTCCCGATCTGCAACCCGCGCACCTCGTGAGCGTCGAAGACTTCGTGCACGTGCTCTCGGTGAACCTCGTCGGCACGTTCTCGATGATCAAGCATTCGCTGCCGCAGCTCGTCGACGGTGGCGGCGCGATCGTGACCATCGCTTCGACGGCGGCGTTGCGCGGCCACGGATTCGGCGCGGGCTACACCGCGAGCAAAGGCGGTGTCGACGCGTTGACGCGTTTGCTCGCAGTGCAGTACGGGCCGAACGGCGTGCGCGCGAACTGCGTATGTCCCGGCGGTGTCGACACACCGATGACGAACGGTGTGTTCGCGTCACCCGACGCGCAGGAACGGGCGCGCACGCGTATCCCGATCGGTCGCTACGCGCAACCCGAAGATCTCGCCGACGTCGTCGCGTTCTTGTGTTCCGATGACGCCCGTTATGTCACTGGACAAACGGTTCCGGTAGAAGGTGGCGCGCTTATTACGTGACCAGGGGTTTTTCGCGCATGGTGACGTCGATGTGACGAAACGTGAGCCTTGCTTTCGACGGTTCGCGATCTCTTCGTTATGGTCGCCATGTGCCCCGGTTCCGCCTTTGCGCTGCCGCGGTCGCGTGCGGAGTCGCGATAGGTGCACTTGCTGTCCCCGCACGCGCCGCCACAACCGAAGAACAGATCGAGCGAACTCGCGCCGAGATCGCGGACGTCGCGCAAGCCTGGTTCGACAGCCAAGCGGAAGCGGGTCGCATCGACGCGGAGATCGCCACCCTCGAACAGCACGTCGCCGATGCACGCGCCGAAGCCGAACACCTCGGCGCCATCGCGTCCGCCCAGGCCGTCGAGTTGTACACGGGATCACCGAGCCCGCTGGCGCCGGTCTTCGACAGCGAGGACGCGCTGGACAGCGCCCGCGCCGCGGAGCTGCTCGACCGGGCCGACGACGAAGCCCAACGCGCCATCGAAGCCCTGAACACCGCGGCCTCCGACCTCGACGCTAACCGCGAGGCCCTCGCCGACCAGCAGGACGCGCAGGCTCAGCTGACCGGCGAGCTCGCCGCGCAAGAGGACGACCTCGACGCCCGACTTGCCGAACTCGAGACGCAGGCCGCCAACGAGGCCGCGGCGCGCGCGGTCGAAGCCAACCGCCAAGCCGCCCGCTCCCGACCGACGCGGGCCGCACCACCGGCCGCGGCCGCGCCCGCGGCAACAGCCGCGCCGACCACGGTCCCGCCCGCGGTCACACCCGCGGTGTCCGAACCGCGGGGCACCCACCCCCGCCACGACGAACCCTTCCTCGTGTGCACACGCGACCGCGAGAGCGGCGGGAACTACGCGGCCGTCAACCCGTCGGGGTACTACGGCGCGTATCAGTTCGCCCCGACGACGTGGAACGTCACCGCGAGTCGGGCCGGGCGTATCGACCTCGTCGGTGTGCTGCCTTCACGCGCGCAGGCGTTCGACCAGGACGAACTCGCGTGGGTGCTCTACGAGTGGCAGGGCAACCAGCCGTGGAACGGTCGCTGTTAGCGCGGTAGCCGCGCCAGCGCGTCGGCGAGTGTGACGTCGGCCAGTGACGGCACGATCAGGTCGGCCGCGGACAGGTCGAGCTGCACCGTGATCGCGTGCGGAACCGCGATGCACGCAAGGCCGGCGGCTTTCGCGGCGGCGATACCGTTCGGGGAGTCCTCGATCGCGAGCGCGTCACGCGGCGCGACACCGATCGCGGCGCACGCTTCGAGGTAGAGGTCGGGCGCGGGCTTGGCGCGCCCACCCGCCCGGTAGCACGCGAGATGGGAAAAGTGCTCGCGCAGGCCGATGCGGTCGAGGTGGGTCGTCACCCACGGTTCGTCGCTGCTCGATGCGATCGCGAGTGGCATTCCCGCCGCGTGCGCGGCCTCGATCCACGCGATCACTCCGGGTTGCACGGGTTCGAGTGCGAGCAACTCGTCGCGCCGAGACCGGCGGCGGGCTTCGACCGCGTCGACATCGACGGCGAGCGTCGAGCGCTGCCGCAGGACCGAAAGCGCGTCGAGTTGGCCTACGGTCCCGATCTCGACCGACCACTCCTCGACGGTCATCGGTTCGCAACCGTGCGCGACGTAGGCCTCGCTCCAGGCCGCGAACAGTGGACCTTCGGTATCGAGAATGACCCCGTCGAAGTCGAAGACCACGGCTCGCATGAGTTGCGCAAACTACCGTCGCAGTCGTGCCCTGGTTCGGCCTTTACCTGCCCCAGATCCGCATGCCGTGGGATCGCATCCTCGAACGCACCCTCGCCGCCGAAGCGGCCGGGTTCGATTCGGTGTGGCTCATGGACCACCTCTCGGCACCCATGGCACCCGAGATCGACACGTTCGAAGGGTGGACGATCGCGAGCGCGCTCGCGGCGCGCACCGAACGGGTGCGAATCGGGCACCTCGTGTTGTGCGACCCGTTCCGCCATCCCGCGCTGCTCGCGAAGATGGCGGCAACACTCGACGTCGTGTCGAACGGCCGCCTCGACCTCGGAATCGGGTGGGGCTCGGTGCCCGACGAACTCGCGACGTACGGGTTCGGACCCGAACCCAGCCGCGTGCGCGCGGCAAAGTTGCGCGAGACCCTCGACATCCTCGAGTTGATGTTCGCGGGCGAACCGTTCGACTACGACGGCGAGTACACGCAACTGCGGGCGGCAACCGGCCGGCCGACACCGACGCAGGCGCGCATCCCGGTGCACATCGGTGGCGGCGGAACGCAACTCACCATGCCGATCGTCGCGCAGTACGCCGACTGGTGGAACTGTCCGGGCTACGCGCTCCACCGCATCGACGAACTGCGACCACTCGCGGGCACCGCCCGGGTGTCGGTGCAGCACCCGATCGGACTCGCGGCGTTCGCCGCGGAACGCGACGAAGTCGTGGCGACCGTCGAACGGCGCTTCGGGTCGTGGGGCGGTGTCGTCGCGGGCACGGCCAACGAGGTCGCCGACGCGCTCGCGGCCGAGGTCGAACGCGGCGTCGAGGGCTTCGTGCTCCAGTTCTCCGATTTCGGCGCACCCGAGACCGTCGAACGGTTCATGCGCGAGGTCGTGCCGCAACTGGGGAGGGACTGATTTTATGACTGTCACAGCCAAGACGCTGAACGTCGGCGTCCCGCGCGAGACCAAGACCGAGGAGCACCGGGTCGCGATCACGCCCGACGGTGTCGCGGAAATGAACCACCGCGGCGTCGACGTGATGATCGAACACGACGCCGGCGCCGACTCGGGGATCGGCGACGACGACTACCGCGCCGCGGGTGCCGAGATCGTCGCGCGCGCCGAGGACGTGTGGGCCCGGGCCGGCATCGTCATGAAGGTGAAAGAGCCCCAAGCCGACGAGTTCCGGTTCCTCCGCGACGACCTCGTGCTGTTCACCTACCTGCACCTCGCCGCCTACCCCGACGTCGCCCGCGCCCTCCTCGATGCGGGCACGACCGGGATCGCGTACGAGACGGTGCAACTGGCGAACGGTCAGCTTCCCCTGCTCGCGCCGATGAGCGAGGTCGCGGGGCGCATGGCGTCGCAGATCGGCGCGCACTTCCTCGAGCGGGCGCAGGGCGGCCGCGGGGTACTCCTCGGCGGCGCGCCCGGCGTGCGCCCCGCGCGTGTCGTGGTGCTCGGCGCGGGCAATGTCGGGTGGAACGCGGCGTGGATCGCGCAGGGCATGGAGGCCGAGGTCCTGTTGCTCGACAAGAACCTCGATCGGCTGCGCTGGGTCGACCAGATCCACAAAGGTCGCATCATGACGCTGGCGAGCAACCGCGGCGCCGTCGCCCGCGCCGTCGCCGACGCCGACCTCGTGATCGGAGCGGTACTCCTCCCCGGTGGGCGGGCGCCGGTGCTCGTCACCCAGGACATGATCGCCACCATGAAGCAGGGCGCAGTCGTCGTCGACTGTGCCATCGACCAGGGCGGCACGGTCGAGGCCATCCGGGAGACGACCCACTCGGCGCCCGTGTACGAGGAACACGGGGTCCTGTTGTACGCGGTCGGCAACGTGCCGAGCGCGGTACCCAACACGTCGACCTACGCGCTCACGAACGCCACCCTGCCGTACGCACTCGAACTCGCGAGCCGGGGCGTACGCGAGGCCGTCGAGGCCGACCCGGCGCTGGCTGCGGGCGTGAACACCGTCGCGGGCAAGGTTCCGAACGCGGCCGTGGCCGAAGCGCTCGGACTGGCTGTCGCCGACCTGCCGGCCGCGCTCGGTTAGCGGCGCCTCGGTTAGCGGCGGTCGTCCTCGGAGGCGGGGGTCTTCAGCTCAGAGAGCAACTCGAGCGCGGCCGGGGAGGGCTTGACGGCGTCGCGGTTCGCCTGCTGGAGCTGGGCGAAGATCTCTTCGCGATGCACGTCGATCGAGCGGGGGGCTTTGATTCCCAGCCGGACCTGGTCGCCACGAACCTCGAGAACGGTCACGACGATCTCGTGACCGATCATGATGCTCTGGTTCGCTCGTCGGGTGAGCACGAGCACGGGGTCCTCCCTCCGTGGCGGCCCGCCGTGTGGGGCGCACGACCCAGCATACGCGCGGTCACAATCCCGCGCCGGGGACCGCACGCCGTAATACGGGAGGAACGGTGGGAGGGGGCTCAGCTCGCGATGGCGAGCGGAGCCGTCACGCTGTACCCGGAGGCGGGCAAGACCACCTGCGCCGCTTCGAGGGTGTGGCGGTTGATCACGATCGGGCCGAGCAGGTTCATCGTCGCGTCCTCGGGCCGGTCCTTCAACGTGACGACGCACAGGACGAGCGCGTCCGTGGCCTCTCGCAACGCGAGCCGCTCGATCGAGCCGGCGTCGAGGTCGAACTCGTATTCGGGGTAGAAGACCCACGGCGGGACCACCACGAAACCCACGTCGTGGTCGTCGACCGCGGTCAAGAGCATGAACGGCGTCTCGGCCGGGCCCCAGGGCGTGAGCTGGAACTGGTGCGCGTCGGGAAATCCGGGCAGGCCGGCCGCGAACGTGACTTCCACGCACTCGGTGGCTGCGCTGCCCAAGAGGTCGGCTTCAATCATGGGTACCTACCGGAGGAAGTCCACGAGGGACGGTTGGATCGCGCGCGCCGTGGCCTGCAGCGCCGCCTGGTAGGAAACCTCCTGCATCTGGAGCTCCATGATCGCCTGCGCCATATCGGCGTCTTCTACGTTCGACAGGTTCTGCTTCATCGTGAGCGCATCCGAGCTGTTCCGGTCTTTCATCGTCTCGATGCGGCTGAACCGAACACCGACTTCGGCGAGGTGGCCCTGCATCGTCTGGACTCGGGTGTCGAGGTCGGGAGCAAGCGTGTCGAGTTGGGAAGGATCGGTGCGGATGGCCCCGGCGAGCTGGTTCAGGTACACGAACATGTGGGTCGGGCCCGCACCGAATACCTCGTCACCGTTGACGTTCACCTGAACCCGAACTCCCGGTGCAATCGTCCGCTCGATCGCGGCCGAGAAGCCGATGTACGACGCGTTGGCGTCGTAGGCGGCCGTCGTCGAGGCCGTCCCCGCGAAGATCGCCCGGCCGTTGTACTGGGTGTTGGCCAGACCGAGGACCGTTTCCCGGATCTGGTCGATCTCGGTCGCGATCGCTTCGCGGGCGACCGCGTCATTGGATGCATTGCGCGCCTGGATGGTGAGGTCCCGCACGCGGTTGAGCTGTTCGATGGCGGTGGTCATGGCGTTGTCGGCAACACCGAGCCAGCCCATGGCATCGTCGAGGTTGCGCGAGATCTGGTCGTTGCGGCCCAGGTCGCTGCGCAGCCGCATCGCCGACACCGTGTCCACCGGCGAGTCCGAGGGGCGGCGCAGCTTCTTCATCGAGGACACTTCGTCCTGGGCGCTCGCGAGGCGCGCGAGGTTGCTCCGCAAGTTCTCGAGCGAACGTCGCGCCAGCGACCCGTGCGCGATGCGGAAGTCAGCAGACGGCACGGTCCATCACCCCATTCACCGGCCGACCACGCCGGTCCGGTTGATCAGTGTGTCGAGCATCTCGTCGATCGTGCTCATGAAACGCGCCGCCGCGTCGTACGCGTGCTGGAACTGCACCATGTTCACCATCTCTTCGTCGATGTTCACGCCCGAGACCGAGTCGCGGGCCTCGTCGACGCGCTCCGTTGCGATCTCTTGCATGTCTTGGCGACGTTGTGTGGTCTGCGAGTCGACGCCGAGGGCGACGATGAACGACCGGTAGAGCGCGTCGGGACCGGTGGACGACGTCGCCAGTTCGGCGAGGGCGAGGGCGCGGCTGCCGTCGAGGGGGCCCCCGGACGACACCCCGGCGCCGATGGCGTTCGGGGTGCCGGCAATGTCGGCCGACACGACGAGCGTCGCCGCGGTCGATCCTTCGAAGAACCGGCGGCCGCCGATGCCGTCGGTTCCCACGGCAGTGGTCCCGAGCAGCGTCGAGAAGCCGGCGTTCGCGCCGGTGGCCTGAATGCGGATGGCGTTGGTGCCTGTGGGTGTCACCGACACGGCCAAGGGCTGGCCCGCGATGCCGCTCACTACGACGGTCGCGTTCCCGGCACCGATGGCAGCGTCGATCGCGGCCTGCATGGAGGCCTGCAGCGCGGCGGCACCGCCGCCACCCGACCAGTCGGCGCCGGCGACGGCGACGGGCGCGAAGGCGGCGCCGTTGAGGGAGAGGTCGAACTGGAGCACGCCCGCCGCGCTCTGGTCGCGCGCCGTGACGGCGATCGAGCCGGTGAGGGTCGAGTGCAGCGCGTTGACCTCGGTGCGCAGTTCGAGCGCCACGGCGTCGAGGTCGGCCAGATATCCGGAGAGTGTGGTGTTGATCGCCTCGAGCATGCCGCCGGCAGTTCCCGAGCTCACCGACGCGGGGAAGTTGTCCTTCGTCCAGCGGATCACCGCAGAGGGTGCGCTCGTGTCGAGGTAGAGGCTCTCGAACCGATTTTCCAAGACGAGCGGGGTGCCGCCGACGTACAGGTTGACCTGACCGAACTCACCGGTGCGGACGGTCGCGCCGATCAGGTCCGCGAGCTTGTTGACGAGCAGGTCGCGCCGGTCCATGAGGTCGTTGGCGTTGATCCCGGCGACCTCGGCGGTCTTGATCGCCTGGTTGAGCTCGGCCACGGTCTCGGCGGTCGCGTTGACCTCGGCGACGACGGAGTCGAGCTCGCTGATCGTGTCGACCCGCATTCGGGTGATCGAGGCGGCCGCGTCGTTGAACCCGGCGACAAGGGTGGCGCCGCGCTCCATGAGCTGGATGCGCGCCGCCGGGGAGTTCGGGTTGTTGGCGACGTCGTCCCATCCGGCCCAGAATTCGCCGAACTGACTGCCGAGCCCGAGGTCACCGGGCTCCGCGAAGAGCTGCTCGAGGCGGTCGAGCACGGTGCGCGACACGGTGAGGTGGGCGTTGGCGCCGTGTTCGAGCGAGGCCCGGATCTCGAGGAACTGGTCGCGGTAGCGCACGACGTCCGAGACCTGAACGCCCGCACCGTCGCCTTCCCAACGCGACCAGAACGCCGGAGTCAGCGGCGCGCCGACGTTGACAAGATCGACCCGCTGGCGCGAGTACCCCTCGGTATTGGCGTTCGCGACGTTGTGGCCCGCGAGTTCGAGGCCGCGTCGTTGCGCGTACAGCGAACTGAGCGCGATGCGGAGTCCCGCGAAGTCGGACATTGCTATATCGCCTCGTCGACGAGGCGAAGGGCGAGGGTGCGGTCGGTGACGGCGCCGCTGGCGTTGTAGGCCTCGATATCGATCTCGCCCATTGCGGTCAGCGTCTCCCGCGTCGCTTGCTGGCCGCGCAGGAGCAGATCGCGATTCGACTTCGCGACGCTGTCGATCTCTTGCGCGAGCGTCATGAGCGCGCGGCGGTGTTCGGCGAAGATGCCGTCCCACGGCGGCTCCGCGACGGTGGAGAGTTCGGTCAGGCTCGGGGCGTTCGACAGCTCCATCTCGCGACCGAGTTCGGAGACGGCGATGCTGCGCTCGAGTTCGACGCGCTTGATCTCGTCGAGAACGGTCTCGACCTCTCTCGTGGCATGCGCCAGCCACTTGTTGCGACCGGCCGCGAGGACGAGCTGCTCCTCCTCGAGTTTGAACACGAGGAGTTCGAGGAGCTGGCGCTCGCGCCACAAGATGTTCGATACGTCAGAGAGCGACATCGACGTGACCTCGTCCTTCGGATTCCGTCCCTACTCATCGGCCTGGCCCGCGCGTTTGTGAAGGGGTCGGAGGTGTGGCGCAAGTAACGGAAGGGCACCCGGTGCGCGGGCGGTTCAGCCCAACAGGCCGAGGGAAACAGCCTTGCCGAGGGCCTCGTTGCGGTTGGTCGCACCCAACTTGGCGTAGATGCGCACGAGGTGCGACTTCACGGTGGCGAGCGTCACAGAGAGCGCGGCGGCGATCTCGCGGTTTGATCGGCCCTCGGCGAGGAAGGCGAGCACCTCTCGCTCCCGGGCCGTCAGGCCGTGGTCGGCGCCGGCCGCCTTGGGTTGCACCGACCCCGCGAGCGAGCGATGCAAGCCCGGGGCGACGTACTGGGTGCCCTTCATGACTGCTTCGACCGCCGTCGCGAAGTCGTCGGGCGGACCACTGCGCAGCACGACGCCGCGTATGCCGAGTGCGAGCAGGTAGCCGACCGGCTGCTCCGCGGCGGGAGGCACCAACACGATGACCGCCGGAACCGGCCGCACGCGCATGACCCGGCGCGCGGTCTCGACGGAGGTGATGTCGGTAGCGGCGCCGACAACGACGAGGGCGGGCGAGTCGATGGCCGCGATGGCGGCTGCCTCCCGGCCCGAATGGGTCTCGCTCAACAGCTCGAAGCCCAGGTCACGCAGCACGGCTGCCATTCCCGTGCGCGCCAGCGGCAGCTCGTCGACGATGACCGCGTGGGTGCGACTGTCCACGTTCCCGTTTCCTCCCCGTCCCCCGGACCGGGACACCATACCTCCCATTACCTCTCATCGCGGTACGGGCACCACGGTATGCGGTACCAAACTTCAACCCTGGGGTTGATCAAGGCGCAATACGGAATCGGTCGAGTACCACGCCCGAACGATCATCCTGCGGGGGGCAACTCATGAAGACCAAGACCATCGACCTGGAACGGGCAGCCAACGAGGACCGGCTGGTCCGTGCGCACCTTCCGTTGGTGCAATACGTCGTTTCGGAGATCGCGCACCGGGTACCAAACCATGTCAGCCGCAGCGATCTCGTGAGCGCGGGGATGCTGGGCCTCGCCCAGGCCGCCCGCAGCTTCGACCCCGAACGCGGTATCGCGTTCGACCGCTTCGCCTCGACCCGTATCCGCGGCGCGCTGCTCGACGAGTTGCGCGGCCGCGACTGGGCGAGCCGGTCGGTGCGCTCACGCGCCCGCGGGTTACAAGCCACGGGCGAAGAACTCACCAACCGGCTGGGCCGCGCACCGACGCAGGAAGAAGTGGCAGGCGCGCTCGGCGTCCCGATCGAGACGGTGCACAAACTCGTCGACGACGTACACCGCGCGACGGTGCTGAACTACGAGTCGCTCGTGCTCGACGGCGACGCCGAGTCGTTCCTCGCCATCCACGGCGACGGGCCCGAGGACACGATCCTCGACCGCGAACGCAAGGCGTACCTCATCGACTCGATCGAGGCGCTCCCCGAACGTCTGCGCCACGTCGTGGTGCAGTACTTCTTCGAGGAGCGCTCGATGCAGGAGATTGCCGACGAGCTCGGCGTCAGTGAGTCGCGCGTCTCGCAACTCCGCGCCGAGGCCCTCGCCCTGCTGCGCGACGGCATCAACTCTCAGCTCGAGCCGAGCGCGGTCGCGCCGGAGGCCAGGCCCAACGGGCGCGTGGCCCGGCGCAAGGTCGCCTACTACGCCGCCGTCGCCGCCGGGTCCGACTACCGGTCGCGCGTGTCGGACCGGCCGCTGCCGGAGAGCCAGCCGGTGGCGATCGCCGGCGGGCGCACACATTCCTGATCCGAACTCCTAATCCGGCGCGTGCTCCGGTCGAACAGGTCCCAGAGCAAGTAGGCGAACCGCACACGCCGACGGAGTCGGGGTCCGACGAAAGTCGGGCTGCGGACATCACGGAGGAGACGCGCAGATGCGCATCAATCAGAACATCATGGCGTTCAACGCCTACCGAAACCTTACGATGACGCAGGGCAGCCTGGGGAAGAGCCTCGAGAAGCTCTCGTCGGGTTACCGCATCAACCGGGCCGCCGACGACGCGTCGGGTCTGGTCATCAGCCAGGGCCTCCGGGCCCAGGTGTCGGGTCTGCGTCAAGCCAGCCGCAACGCCCAAGACGGCGTCTCGGTGACGCAGACCGCAGAAGGTGCACTGACCGAAGTCCAGAACATGCTGGGCCGTATGCGCGACCTCATCGTGCAGGCGGCCAACACGGCGTCGTCCGACTCGGCCGCCCGCACCGCGGCCCAGAACGAGATCGTGCAACTCCGTGCCGAGATCGACCGGATCGGGAACACGACCTCGTTCGGTGCCCAGGTGCTGTTGAACGGTTCGTTCGGTGCCCAGGCGGCCCGCAAGACCGACGTCGCGACCGGCCTCGCGGCCGGTGTCCTCGTCGGCAGCGCCAGCGTCACGTTCGACCTCACCGTCGACAACGGTTCCGGGAACAGCCTCTCGGTCACCGTCACGCTGGTCACCGGTACCTACGTCACTGCGGCGTCGTACCAGACCGAGCTGCAGACCAGGATCAGCGCGGCGCTCACCGCCGGTTTCACCGGCACCGTCACCGCCTTCGTCCGGGACCTGAGCAACGGTGTCTGGTCGACCGAGATCGTCCGGAACTCCACATCGGCGGGCACCAAGATCACGATCGCGAACCGGGGCACCGGCGTATCGATCATCACCACCGGCTCGGTGGCACTCACCCCCGGTAGCGGCGGCGTGTTCCAAGTCGGCGCCAACGTCAACACGGTCAACCAGATCACGTTGATGATCGACGACATCCGCATCACCAGCGGCACGATGGGCGTCTTCACGGCACTGTCGGGCATCGACGTCACCAACACGTCGAGCCACATCGCGGCGGGGTTGCTCATCGACGCCGCCGTCACGGAAACCTCGAGCTTCCGGGGCAAACTCGGCGCCGTCCAAAACCGGTTCGAGGCGACGATCGCCAACCTCCAGAACATCACCGAGAACATCGCGGCATCAGAATCCCGGATCCGAGACACCGACATGGCCCTGGAGATGGTGGAGTTCACCCGCCACCAGATCCTCCTCCAGGCCGGCACCGCCATGCTCGCCCAGGCGAACGCGGCACCGCAGGCGGTCCTGCGTCTCCTCCAATAAGAAACCGAGCAGGCAGTAAGCACCGAAGCGGGCGGGCCGTAGCGGCTGATCGGGGCGGGCCTTGGGCCCGCCCCGATCTCGCGCGCCCGGTCGTCGGGTTCGCCACCTCCCCCCGCCCAAGGGCCCCGCCGGCCCTGGGCGTGCGGCGGGGGCGTGCGTCGGCAGGCCCGGGGCGATCCGTAGGCAAAAACGTGAAATGGGCCGCTCGGCCTACAGCACGGTGGCCACGGCGCCGAAAACACGAGCGCTGCCGACTCACTCACAGTGAGTACGGGGGCGCCCGCTCAAAGAACGGACCTACGGATTGGGTCCGTTGCCTACTTCATGGAGGAGACGCGCACATGCGCATTAACCAGAACATCATGGCGTTCAACGCCTACCGAAACCTCACAATGACGCAAGGTGTGCTCGGCAAGAGCCTCGAGAAGCTCTCGTCCGGGTATCGCATCAACCGGGCCGCCGACGACGCGTCGGGCCTGGTCATCAGCCAGGGCCTGCGGGCCCAGGTGTCAGGTCTGCGTCAGGCCACCCGCAACGCCCAAGACGGCGTGTCGGTGGTGCAGACCGCAGAAGGTGCACTGACCGAAGTCCAGACGATGCTGGGCCGTATTCGCGACCTCATCGTGCAGTCGGCCAACACGGCGTCGTCCGACTCGGCCGCCCGCACCGCGGCCCAGAACGAGATCGTGCAACTCCGCTCCGAGATCGACCGGATCGGGCTCACGACCACGTTCGGGTCCCAGGTGCTGTTGAACGGATCGTTCGGTGCCCAGTCGGCCCGCAAGATCGACACCTCGGTCGGCCTCGCGGCCGGTGCCCTCGTCGGCAGCGCCAGCGTCACGTTCGACCTCACCGTCGACAACGCTTCCGGGAACAGCTTGTCGGTGACCGTCACGCTCACCACCGGGACCTACGTCACCGCGGCGTCGTACGCGACCGAACTCCAGACCAGGATCAGTGCGGCCCTGACCGCCGGCTTCACCGGCACCGTCACCGCCACGGTCCGGGACCTGAGCAACGGTGTCTGGTCGACCGAGATCGTCCGGAACTCCACATCGGCGGGCACCAAGATCACGATTTCCAACCGGGGCACCGGCGTATCGATCATCACCACCGGCTCGGTGTCACTCACCCCGAGCACCGGCGGCGTGTTCCAAGTCGGCGCCAACGTCAACACGACCAACCAGATCGCGGTGTCGATCGACGACATCCGCATCACGTCCGGCACGGTCGGAGCGTTCATGGCACTGTCGGGCATCGACGTCACCGACACGGCGAGTCATGTCACGGCCGGCCTCCTCGCCGACGCCGCCATCACGGCATTGACAACCGTCCGGGGCCGCCTGGGCGCCACCCAGAACCGGTTCGAGACAACCGTCGCCAACCTCCAGAACATCACGGAGAACGTCACGGCATCCGAATCCCGGATCCGAGACACCGACATGGCCCTGGAGATGGTGAGCTTCACCCGCCACCAGATCCTCCTCCAGGCCGGCACCGCCATGCTCGCCCAGGCGAACGCGGCACCGCAGTCGATCCTGCGGCTCCTCCAGTAACCGGGAGAACGTCCGATTGAGTGGGGGAGGTGATGCCTCCCCCACCCTTCGGGGGATCGGCGCCGATGGGCGCCGCTGCCTCGAGGGCCGGGCCGGCGAAAGGAGCACAGCGTGACACAGTCGATCTCCGGCCTCGGGTCCGGGCTCGACACGAACGCGATCGTCGCCCAGATGGTCGCGCTCGAACGCCGGTCCCAGAGCATGGTGAGGGCACGCGGGACAACGGCCAGCGCGAGGCTCGCGGCCTACGACGCGATCCGGGCCCAAGTCTCGGCGTTCAAGACCGCGACGACCGGTCTGGCGCGATCGATCGACTGGCGCCCCCTGGCCGCAACCACCTCGAACGCCGACGCCGTCACCGTGTCGTCCGGATCGGGCACGTTCGGCGGCACGCTCTCGTTCACGGTCAACACGCTCGCCGCCGCGGGCAGCATCCGCTCGGGCGCGACGGTCGCGGCCACCACCACGCTCGTGAACGCCGATACCGCGATCCTGGTCGCGGCCGGCGGCGGGAAACTCGGCTTCTCGACCTTCGCATCCGACGACGCGCTCGCGACCGGCAGCCACAACATCGTCGTCACGCAAGCTTCCGCCGCCGCGACCAAGAACGGAGACAGCGCGCTCGCCGCGTCGACCGTCATCGACGGCACCAACAACACACTCAACGTCGACGTCAACGGCGTCGCCAAGGTGTTGACGATCGCGAGCGGCACCTACGACCGTACGCAACTCGCAGCCGCGGTCCAGGCCGCCGCCGACACCGCGGGCGCCGCCGTCAGTGTCGGGGTCGACCAGGCGACCAACAAGCTCACCCTCGCGACCAACCGCGAAGGCAGCCTCGCGACGCTGCAGGTGACCGGCGGGAACGCGGTCTCGCCCCTCGTCTTCTCCGTCGACGTCGGGGCCCTCCTCGGGACCGACGGCAAGACCCAAGTCGGTACCGCGGGCATCGAAACCTGGTCGAGCATCGAAGCCGGGGGCACGGCCGTGCTGACCGCGGCCGCCGGCACGGTGACGGCGACCTTCTCGGGCGGCTTGCGCACCGGGACGGTCGCGGCGAAGAACGTGGCGGTCGGCGACGGCAGCCTCGCGGTCGTCGTCGCGAACATCAACGCGGCGGGGGCGGGCTTGGTCGCGAGCGCGGTGCAGGTCGGCACGAACGCGTACCGGCTCCAGATCGCGGCGAACGCGACGGGAGCGGGCACCGGTCCCAACATCGCGGCATCGGAGTTCGGGGCCGGCCTCGGCGGTTTCGTCGACCTCAGCACCGCGACCGACGCCATGATCACCGTCGGGAGCGGACCCGGCTCGTACCAGGTGACGTCGGCGACGAACACGGTTGCCAACCTGCTGCCGGGGATCACCGCGACCCTCAAGACGACAACGGCGTCGGCCGTGACGATCACCGCCAGCCGCGACTCGGGCGCGCTCGCCGACAGGGTCCAAAAGGTCGTCGACGCCTACAACGCCACGAAGCAGGCGATCGACGCCGCGACCAAGTACAACGCCGAGACGAAGCAGGCGTCGATCCTCACGGGCGACTCGGTGCTGCGCCGGATCCTGTCGGAGGCGAGTCGGGCCATCTCCGACGCCGCGCCCTGGGCGACTCCGGGCAATGCCAGCGCGGCGGGCGTCTCCGTCGATCGAACGGGCGTGTACTCGTTCGACCGCTCGAAGTTCACCGCCGCGTTCGACGCCGACCCAGAAGGCATGACGCGGCTCTTCGTGCAGGGCGGCTCCGCGACCGATGCGAACGTGACGTTCATCTCCGCGGGCGACCGGACCCGAGCCGGCACGTACGACATCAACATCACGACTGCCGCCGCGCAGGCGTCCGACGTCGGCCTCGAAGGCGCGTGGCCCATCGGCGCGCCGCCCACGGTCCGGGCGAAGATCGGAACGATCGAAGTCTCGTACGCGGTGCAGCCCGGCGACCTGCAGGCCGACGTGGTCAACGGGTTGAATGCCGCGTTCGCGACCGGAGGGCTCGCGCTCGAGGCGTCGACCTCGGGTATCGGCATCGAAATCAAGACGACGCAGTACGGGACGTCGGCCCACTTCGAGGTGGCATGGGACGGCAGCACCTGGGAGCCGTACGCGGGCACGAACGTCGCGGGAACGATCGACGGCGTCGCCGCGACCGGTTCCGGTCAACTCCTCAGCATCGCGTTCGACGACGCGACCCTCGGTGGGTTGTCGCTCCAGATCGCGGGCACCGCGACCGGTGCGCTCGGCACGTTCACGTACGAGCCGGGCGTCGCCCAACGGGTCAGTACGGCGATGTTCGACGCCACCGACGCCGTCGCGGGCTACCTGACGTCGAGCGAGACAACGCTCAAGGCGCGAGTGGAGTTCATCGATGCCCAGGTGGAGTCGATGGAGCACCGACTCGAACTCTTCGAGACTCGGCTGCGGCGCCAGTTCACGGCCCTCGAGACCTCGCTCTCCCTCTTGCAGTCGCAGAGCACCTGGCTCAGTGGTCAACTCGCCGGCCTCACCGGCAACCAGCAGTGACGGAATCTGACAGCGGGAAGGGACTCCCTTGACGAGCGCAGCATCTCGCGATCGATACCGGACCGACGCCCTCGAAACGATGTCGCCCGGCCGCGTGATCGTCGCGCTCTACGACCGGCTCCTGCTCGATCTCGACCGGGCCGAGCACGCGATCACCGCGAAGGACCACGCGGCGTCGCACGACGCGCTGGTGCACGCGCAGGAGATCGTGCACGCGCTCCACGACGCGCTCGACGTGACCGCATGGTCCGCGGCACCGCAACTCGCCGACCTGTACCTCTACGTGCTCGGAGAACTCGTCGCCGCGAACGTCTCGAAGGAACCGGCACGAGTCGCCGCGTGTCGAGCGCTCGTGACTCCGTTGCGCGACGCGTGGAGCGAGGCTGCCGGCGTAGCCGGCACATCGAGTTCGGCGAGTTCGGCGAGTTCGGCGCGGCGATGACCGCTTCCGAGAGCTGGGTCGCCGCCCTCGACGAGTTCGAGGCGCGCCTCGAACTCTGCGAAGCCGTGCTGGAACTCGGTACCGACGCATCGGTCCCCGCCGGTTTCGAACCACCGGCACTCGCCGGCCCCGTTCCCGAACCGCAGCGGGGACGCGCGCACGCACTCCTCGACCGCGCCGCGGAGATCGACCGGCGGTTGACGGCCGAACGCGACCGGATTCGGGCGGATCTAGCCGGCCGCCCCCGCCGCCCGGACACCACACCCCGCGGCAAGGCCCGGTTCGAAACTCTTGCCTGAGTCTGGCGCCTGAGTCTGGCGCCTGAGCGCGCCTCCGGGGCCTTACGGGATCGTCATTCCGGCCGATTGAACAGCCATGCCGCGAACTTTGCCCGCCGACGTCGATCAGCTCCTGGTCCGCGCCCAAAAGCACCAGCAGCACGGCGACGCGACCCGGGCCGAAAAGCTGCTCCGACGCGTCCTCGCCTCGGATCCGGGCGAACCGCGCGCCGCCCAGCTCCTCGCCATGATCTGCTCGGATCGAGGCGACCACGAAGAGGCGGTCGAACTGCTGCGCGCGGCCGAGCCGCGCGTCGGCCCTCCCGGCGAGAAGACCCTCGGCTTCTACAACAACCTCGCCAACGCGCTGCGCCGCGCCGCCGAATACAACGAGGCCGAGGAAATCCTGAAGGCGCTGATCGCCATCGCGCCCGACGACTGGCAGCCGTGGCACAACCTCGGCCAGGTGTACAAGCTGCGCAGCCGCCTCAACGAAGCCGTCGCGGCACTGCGCCGCGCAACGGTGCTCGAACCGACCTACGGCCCGAACCACGGCGTCCTCGGTGAAGTCCTCCACAAGCTCGGGCGCCTGCGCAGCGCCGAGGCAAGCCTGCGCCGCTGCACCGAACTCGGATGGGACAACGACTACGAGGTATGGACCGTCATCGGCAACAACTACCGGTACCTCGGTGAGATGCCGGCGGCGGTCGATGCGCTCGAACGCGCCTACGAGATCGCAGGTGATACTCCCCACTCACACGGCAACCTCGCGATCGCGCTCGCCGGGTGCGGCCGCTTCGACGAAGCACTCGCACGTCTGGACCAGGCGATCGAACTCGGCGGCGAAGACGTCGACGTCATCAAGGCCAACCGCGGGTACGTGCGGCTCACCGCCGGCGATCTGACCGGCGGCTGGGACGACTGGGAGTACGCGAACAAGGGAGGGCCCCGAGGGGTCGAGCGGGTGACGGGCGCGGCCCGGTGGACGCCCGAGGATCCCGGGACGACGGTCATGGTGTACCGCGAACAGGGAATCGGCGACGAGATCCTGTTCGCGTCGTGCTACCCCGATCTCATCGCGGCGACGCCGAACGTCATCATCGAGTGCAACACACGACTCGTCCCGCTGTTCACACGATCGTTTCCACGGGCGCAGGTCCGCGAGCTGACCACGAACCCACTCGGTCAGGAGTTGGTCGTCGACATCGAGTACGACCGCGACATTCCGTCCGGGAGCCTGCCGCTCTTGGTACGCCCCACGGTCGCCCACTTCCCCGACCGGCGGTCGTACCTCACCGCCGATCCCGAACGCATCGAGCACTGGCGATCGACGTTGGCCGCGATCGGGCCGCCGCCGTACGTCGGTGTCTCGTGGCGGAGCGGCGTGCAGACCGCGGAACGCCGGCTCGAGTACACGACGTTGCCGGAATGGGGGCCGCTGTTCGAGATTCCCGGCGTCACCTGGGTCAACCTCCAGTACGACGACTGCGAACGCGAACTCCTCACCGCGGAGCGACGTTTCGGCATCACGGTGCACCGTTGGGACGACCTCAACCTGAAGGACGACTTCGACGGTGTCGCAGCACTCATGGAATGCCTCGACTTCGTGGTCGCGCCCCGCAACGCCGTCGCGATGCTCGCGGGCGCGCTGGGCCGGCCGACCGCGATGATGGGTAACCGTTGGGACTGGTCGGACCTCGGGACCGATACGTCGCCGTGGTTCCCTACGGTCGAACTCGTCTACCGGCATCTCGACATGGAATGGGATGCGGTGATCGAGACCGCGGCCGCGAGAGTTCGGGCGGTGGTCAACGCCGCCGGAACAGCCACCACGTGATGTCGTCCCAACCGGCATCGCGACCGAGAAAGCCCTTCCGCACGAACTCGAGCTCATCCGGGAAACGCGACTCGAACAGCGCGCCGTAGTCGCGTCGGAAGAGCGCACCCTCGTGGCCGCGATACGCCACCTCGACGGTGCTCGTGTCGAAGTACTCGCCGCACAACAGATAGCGACGACTCACCCGAACCATCTCGTCCATCACAGCCGGGAGCGACTCCTCCGGCTGGTGGATGAGCACACCCATCGTGAAGACGAGGTCGATCGAGGCATCGTCGAACGGAAGCGTCCGGGCCGAACCCAGCACCGCCTGCACGCCCGGAATCCGGGCCTCCATCAACTCCAGCGCCTTGCGATTCACGTCGACGCCGAACGTCTGCTCGGGCGGGACGGCCCCCGCCATCCACTGGAGGTTGCCACCGACGTTGCAACCCACCTCGAGCACGCCGGCCGGGGCCAACTCGTCGGTCAGCGCCCGCCAGAACGGGGCGCGGACCTCGTAGGAGCCGAGGTTCCGGTCGACGTACTCGTCGCCGAACTCGCCCGACCACAGCCCCTCCAGGCGCTCGGTCTCGGTGGTCATGTCGCACCTCTGTTCGTCGTCGCAGCCAGGTTCGAACCCTGTTCTCATCGGCCGTTTCCCGCCGATATTTCGGTCATCGGCCGCGGTATTCGGGCGGGGGGCGCTCAACGCCCCGGCCCCGATGCCGATGAGTCCTCGTGACGGACCTCAACGGCTCAACGATCCTGCTCACCGGCGGCACGGGCTCGTTCGGCAACGCATTCATCGAACGGGTGACCACGACCTGGCCCGACGCCGTCGTGCGCGTGTACTCCCGCGACGAGCTCAAGCAATCCGAACTCCGCACCCGCTTCGGCGAAGACCAGGTGCGCTACCTGATCGGCGACGTACGCGACCGCGCCCGAATGTCGCGCGCCGCCGAGGGCGCCGACATCCTCATCCACGCGGCCGCCATGAAGCAGGTCCCCGCGTGCGAGTACAACCCGTTCGAGGCAGTGCGCACAAACGTGCTCGGCGCCCAGCACGTCGTCGACTCGGCCATCGACGCTCGGGTGCCGCGCGTCATCGCGCTCTCGACCGACAAGGCCGTGAACCCCGTCAACCTGTACGGAGCGACGAAGCTGTGCCAGGAGAAAATCATTGTGCAGGGCAACGCGTACGCGGCCCAGCGCGACACCCGCCTCGCGTGTGTTCGCTACGGCAACGTCGTCGGTTCCCGCGGTTCGGTCGTGCCGCTGTTCTGCCGGCAGATGGCGACCGAGGGTCGCATCACCATCACCGACGAGCGCATGACGCGGTTCTGGATCATGCTGCCGCAAGCGGTCGACCTGGTGTTGCACGCGCTGGACCACATGGAGGGCGGCGAGATCTTCATCCCGAAGATCCCGTCGATGCGGGTCACCGACCTGGCCGAGGCGATCGCGCCGGGCGTGCCCCGCGAGATCGTCGGCATCCGTCCCGGTGAGAAGCTGCACGAGTTGATGATCACGGGCGACGAGTCGCGCCACACGATCGACGCGGGCGACACCTACGTGGTGCTCCCCGAACACCCGTGGTGGGACGCCAAGGGCCCGGGCCAGCTCGGAACGCAGATGCCAGACGGCTTCGTGTACGCAAGCGACACGAACGACTGGTGGCTCACCGTCCCCCGAACTCCGAGCCATGCTCGGCGAATTGCAACCGGGCCAGGCGCAGAGCGGAGGCCCGGACGGTCCCGTCAAGGTCGCATCGTGATCGAGGGCCGGAGCTCGTAGCCGCATGAGAATCGCGTGATCCCGTACGGGCGGCAATCGATCGACGAGGACGACATCCAGGCGGTCGTCGACACGTTGCGCAGCGACTGGCTGACGACGGGGCCCGCGGTCGAACGGTTCGAGGACGCACTGCGCGGCGCAACGGACGCCCGTCACGCAGTCGTCTTCGCGAACGGCACGGCCGCGTTGCACGCGGCGTTGTGGGCCGCGGGCATCGGTATCGGCGACCGCGTGCTCACGTCGCCGTTGTCGTTCTCGGCCAGCGCGAACTGTGCGCTGTACGTCGGAGCGACACCCGGGTTCGTCGACATCGACCCGAAGACACTCAACCTCGACCCGGGCGCGGTGCGCGAGTGCGACGCGCTCGTCGCGGTGCACTACGCCGGACTGCCCGTTGACCTCGCCGCGCTGCCCCGCCGGCCGCGTGTTGTCGTCGAGGACGCCGCGCACGCGCTCGGCGCGTCCACGCCCGACGGCCCGGTCGGGAACTGCGCGCACTCCGACATGTGCACGTTGTCGTTTCATCCGGTGAAGGCGATCACCTCGGGTGAGGGTGGCGCGGTGACGACCAACTCCGACGAGCTCGCAGCGCGCCTGCGGCAGTTCCGTTCCCACGGTGCGGTGCCGCACCCCGAGCAGGGTGGCTGGTACTACGAGATCGAAGAGCTCGGCTACAACTACCGGCTCACCGACTTGCAATGCGCGCTCGGCACGTCGCAACTCACGAAGCTCGAACGCTTTGTCACCCGCCGGAACGAAATCGCCGATCGCTACCGCGAGCTGCTCGCGCCGCTGCCCGTCGAACTCCCGCCCGAAGCACCGGTCGGCACCCGCCACGCGTACCACCTGTTCCCGATCCGGGTTCCCACAGAAGGTGGAGTCGGCCGTCGTGACGTCTACGACGCCATGCGCGAGGCGGGTATCGGCGTGCAGGTGCACTACGTACCCATCCACGTGCACCCGGTCTACGCCCGCCTCGGCTGCCGCCCCGGCGACCACCCCGAGGCGGAGAAGGCGTACGCCGGGCTCCTGTCGCTGCCCATGTATCCCGACCTGACCGACGCCCAGCAGGCCGCCGTCGTGCGGGCGTTGGGGGCTGCCCTCCGCTGACAGCGGGGCTTCCGAGGCGTTACGGGCGGGTTAACGCGCCGGGCGGAGGCTGCCCGCATGACGACGCGGACGACCCTGACCCGGCGCATCTCGGCGATTACGCTTGTGGGCGCCCTCGCGTTCAGCGGACTCGAACTCGCCCAACCGGCGAAGCCCGCCGCGGCCGCACCGCGGCCGGTGCCGGAACCGGTCCACGTGGTCATCACGCCCGACGGTTACGCGCCGCCGGCGGTCACGCTCTCGGTCGGCCAGACGGTCGAGTTCACGAACGAGTCCGGCACGGTGCAGACGGTCACGTCGGTCGAGGAGCTGTTCGACTCCGGCCCGATTCCGCCCGGCGGCGGGTTCGGTCTCGCGATCGGGACGACTGGATCGTGGGAGTTCGCATCCACAAACGATTCCGACCACATCGGCGTCCTCTCGGTCGGGTTGCTCGACATGCCGGGCGCGTCCAACGCGACCATCGCCAGTCAGATCCCCGAGATCGCCGTCGCACCCGTCGCCGACATGGATCACCACCCCGTCGGTATCTGGGCGTCGCGGTCGCGCATCATCGTCGCCTTCAAGAACGACGCGACGGTCGAAATGGTGAACAACGCGCTGGCCATCACGAACCTGACCGTCATCGGAACGATCGAGCCGCTGAACGCGGCGGTGCTGCAGGTTGTTCCGTCACCCGCGGTCGGCGACTTCGCACCCGTATCGTTCGCGATCGAGCAGCTGCGCGCCCACCCCGCGATCGAGGCCGCGATGCTCGACGCGATGTCAGGGACGACCGCGGCGGTCCAGCCCGCCGACCCGGTGCCGCCGGTACTCACGGACTGGACGTGGGCCGACGACATCCGCACTGACGGGTTCGGCGGCGCGCCACGCGGCGTCGGGGGCAACTGGGGCCTCAAGGACGCCAACTTCCCGAACGCGTGGAACGTCCTCGACCACCTACGGCTCAAGAACCCTCAGGTGCAGACCATCGTGTACGACTCCGGCTTCGAGGCCCACCCCGATCTGAACGCGACCGTCGTCGACGTCTGCCGCTGGGCGGTCGTCTTGTGCACGCGCAACCCGAAGAACCCGGAGCGGCGCGAACACGGCACGCACGTCGCGGGCACCGTCGGCGCAACGTTCGACAATGCGTCGGCGGTGCAGAGCCGAACGCTCGGCATCAGCGGCGGCAATCCGGTGGCGCGCATGTCTTTGGTGTCGTGGCACGGCAACTACCGCAACGGGCAGTTCAACATCTCCGACGACTCGGTTGCGGGCTCGGGGTCGAGGTCGACCAACTGGCCCGCGTGGGCAGAGATGCTCGCCGAAGTAAAACCGAGCGGAGACTTCCCGAACGCGCGCGTCATCACGATGAGCGGCGCGAGCTATGTCCTGACCCGCACGGAGCCATCCAACGACGCCGTATGGGGCAACAATCACAAGTTCGACCACTGCGGGCCCGGGGCGAACGACGACGCGGGGGCACTCCACGGTCCGTGTACGCCCAACACGTCCGACGTCGTCCTCAAGGACGTCGCCGCCGAAGGCGTGATGGCCCGCCGCGTCGCCGAAATCGCGTCCGAAAAGAACGTGCTGCTCACGATCTCAGCCGGCAACGACAGTGACAGCATCTGCGACAACGGCGAGGTCACGATCACGCCGCCGTGCACGGGCGGATTCAAGCTCACGCAGGTCGACACGAAGAACTTCCACGCGTTCGCGTACGCGAGCGCAAACTGGACGAGCGGGCGCGCGAACCCGATCCTTATGGTCGAGTCGAACACGAAGAGCGCCGTGCGCTCGGACTTTTCGAACTACGGCGGCCACGTCTCGGCGCCCGGTTCGGGCATCGTCAGCACCTACCCGCCGCAGGCGCTGTGCTTCAAGGGCGGGCCGCCGTGCAACGGCTACCAAGGCGAGAGCGGAACGTCAATGGCCGCTCCGCACGTCGCGGCACTCGCCGGCTACCTCGCCGCGTTCCGGCCGGCCGCGAGCGTTGGCGACATCCGCGCCGCGATCATCGGCGGTGCGCGCCCGATCGGGATTCCGGGGCCTCCTTTGCCGCCGATACCGCCGAGCGCACCGCGGATCGACGCGTACAACTCTCTCCTCATAATGGGTGGGTTGTACGAGGCCGCCGACCTCAGCGACTCGTCGGCCGACGGGAACCGGCGCATCATCCGCGGCCCCAACGGGACTGAGACCGTCGATACGACGCGGGGGCCGACGTCGCCCCTCGGCCCCATCTATTCGGCACCCGACGGCCACGTGGATATGCGTGACTTCCGGCGGTTCCGCGACGCACTGCTCCAAGCGTGCATGCAGCGAGGCGGGATCGAGGGCTGCCCGGCGGCATCGACGATCGGGCTCGACGGCGTCGTCGACCACCCGAAGAAGGACCTCAACTACGACGGCTGCGTGTTCTCCGACTCGTGCCGCAGCGAAGAGGACTGGTCCCGCTTCGACCTGAACGGCGACGGCGTCCTGACGTTGACCCGCGCCGAGCCGATCCCGATCGGCAACGGCGGCGCGCCCGAATCGGTGACCGACCTGGCCGCGTTCCAACGGTGGTTCGAAACCGGTTCCGAAGGATGGGGCGCGAGCGACCTGCCGAACCTCGTGAAGTCGGGTGATCTCGAGATCCACGCCGACGCGATGTTCAACGCCGGCGCCACCAGCGTCGACATCGAAGTCCGCTACGGCACGACGCGCACGCAGGCATCGGCGGCCCCCATCACCCGGCGCGGCGGAGCGCGGATCGTGACCGTTCCGACCGTCGACGCCGGCCAACCGATCGAGGTGATTGGACACGCAACGGTCGACGGCCGGCCCGTCGACACGACGCTCGAGCTCACGACGCTGAAGCACGGTCAGGACCAGCGCATCGACCTGTGCTTCCCCACGTTGACCGTGACCGCGACCGACTCCGACCTCGCGGCCGGCTCCGGCGACAGCACCAAGGTGCACGCCCAGTTCCTGAAGTGCGACGCCGACCCGGTCGACGACGTGGCCGTCACGTTCTCGGTGAAGCGTTCCGACGAGACGCCGAGCGACGCGACGATCTCGGCTCCGACCGCGACTACCGACGACAGCGGTCGCGCGACCGTCACCCTGAACGCCGGCGACGACGTCGAGCACGTCAAGGTGCTCGCCGAGGTGACGATCGAGGGCACCGGCGGTGCGGTCACGCAGACCATCCGCGGTTCGCGCATCATCGAGATCGACCACGAGCCGCACCTCATCTACAGGTGGGAACAGGTCACCGACGACTGGCACAAGATCGAGGAGCGGACCGTGTTCAGCGACCACGTCGCCGAGTACACGTCGAACGCGCCGACCGTGATCGAGCGCACCGGCAGCCTCACCCCCATGGCGGTCGACCCGCGCGGCCGTCCGAGCGCGCGGCTCACCGAGACGGTGAACTCGGGCAAGTTCACGGCGGACCTCCACGTGGTCTTCGGCGACGGCGACGAGAACACGGGCAGCTTCATCGAGCAAATACCGATCAAGCACCGCACGGTCGAGAACCAATGGGTCGGGGGCTACGTCGTCGACTCCCACGACGAGCACGGCACACCGCACGACGAGCAGCCGTTCGCAAACACGCAGTTCGACGTGCAGGAAGATCGCATCGAAGTCTTCGACCTCGGCGACGTCAGCGCGATCGACTACCCGTACCACCCGCTCGACTCCGTCGACTGCATCAACGACGTCGGCGTCGGCTGCACTCGGCTCAATTACTTCATGGGCCCGCTCGCGCTCGCGGAACGCGAGCTGGGTTCCTCGGCATTCCGAGTCGGCAACGACCTCGAACAGTCGATCGTGTTCACGCGCCCGGACGGCGACGACTGGAACACGTACCACTACTGCAGCGGCGCACTGACCGAGCAGTTTGCGCCCTTCGACCAAGTCATCGGCGACGACCGCGACCTGGGCGAGGCGCACACGAAGTACCGCTTCGTCGCCACGATCACCGACGATCCCGACGTGACCGCGGACGACCTCGAGCTCCCCGACTGCTCGAGCCCGCCGGCTCCGCCGATCGCGGCGATCGCGCGCGACTGGGTCACCACCAAGGAAGGCGCGGTCAACCACTTCCTCGACGCGTCGCAAGACCCGAACTACGACATCGTCGAGTGGGAGTGGGACTTCGGCGACGATTCGGGCAGCGTGCTCCCGAACCCCGACCACGTGTACGGCGACGACGGGACGTACCAGGTCACACTGAAGGTCACCGACTCGCGAGGAGTTTCCGACACGCACGAGATCAACGTCACGGTCACGAACGTCGCACCCGAAGCCGACGGCGACGACGTGACGTTCAAGAACAGCCAGTCGGTCAAGGTCCCCTTGCGTCTCTTCGACCCGGGCGAACGCGACCAAGAAGCGCTGACCCTCCAGCTGTCGTGGGATGCCGACGGAACGTTCGGGATGCCGTTCTACGACGCGCGCGCTATTCCCGCCGGCGCGGCGACACTCGAACTCGGTTACGTGCCCGACGGCAAGCACACACTGAGCGTCAAGGTCTCCGACAAGGACGGCGGGTCGCACACGAAGAAGATCAAGGTCGAGGTGGGCGACGCCGAGGAGCCGGACGAAGTTGTCGAGCCCGACACCGAAGCCGAAACTGAGCCCGCACCGGCCTGCGACTACGGCGTCAAGCTCGACACCGGCGAACAGGACTTCGTCGACCTCGTGAGCCAGTACCGCGTCGCCAACGGCCGCCACCGGGTCTACCCGTCGCCGACACTCAGTGACGCCGCGCTCGAGCACGCCCGCTGGCTCCGCGACAACGACGCGTTCGAGCACATCGGCGAAGACGGCAGCACGCCGTCCGAACGCGCCCTCGCCGCCGACTACCCGACCGGGGTCGTCGGCGAGAACCTCGCGCGTGGCCCGCGCGCGGCATCGGGCGCGCTCATCGCGTGGAAGGTTTCCGACCTCCACAACATCAACCAGCTCGATCCGCGGTGGAACTCCATCGGCATCGCCCGCATCGGCACGAGCCACGGAACGCTGTGGGTCGTGATGTACGGGTCGGTCGTCGACTGCCCCGAACTTCCGCCCGACCTCGAAGAGCCCAGCATCGACCCGATCGACCCCGGGTACCCGGGCTCGGAGCCTCCGACCGAGACGAAGGCATGGGTCGGCAGCCGTGCCGAAGGCCGAACCGCGTTCGTCGACCCGGCGACGCCGGTCAGCGCGTTCACCGTCTCCGACGTCACGCCCGACGCGGGCGACGACATCGTCGTGATCAACCGCTCGCCCGGTGGCGTGAAGATCCAGACCGGCGACGGTCGATTGCCATTCGGTGTTGCCGTGAACGCGACCACGCACGTCACCTACCTCGACCCCGGCAGCTTCACGATGCTCGCCGACAAGTTCGGAACGGTGACGGCGTCGATGCACCTCGATGTCGGCGGTATCGGCGTCCCGCCGAACGTGGTGTACACCGGCGACACGGAAGTCCAGCGCGGCGGCGCAGCCACGTTCGCCGCGAACGTCACGACCGCAGACGGCGCACCGGTCACGGGCCGCGTCGTGGAGTTCGCGTTCGGGACGTTCACAACCACGGCAACAACGGGCATCGGCGGCGTAGCGATCAAGCGCATCATCGTCGACCACGCTCCTGGCGACTACTCGATGACGGTCACCGTGCTCCCGCTCCCGGGCGGACCGGGCGTGGGAACGATTGCGCCGTTCCGGGTCGTTGCCAACGAACCGCCCGTCGGTGAAGCACACGGTCCGTACGAAGTGCTTGTCGGCGACGACCTCGAGATCGACATCAGTGGTTCGTTCGACCCCGAATTCGGCCCGTTGTCGGTGCCCGGCTTCGACATCGACGGCGACGGCATCCTCGATCCTGCGGTCGACATTCTCGACACGCTTACGGCCGAGGCCATGGACGAGAAGTTGTGCGGCGGTGCGTGCGCGCCCGGGACGGACTACACCGTCGGTGTCGTGTTCCGGGACGAGGTCGGTGCGTTCGCGATCGATCCCATCACGATCAGGTTCAAGCGCGATTTCTCGATCGGCCTGACGCCGTCGAGTGTCGTCGTACGCCCCGGCGGCAACGTCGCGCTCAACATCAACGCGAGTACCACCAGCGGTTGGGACAAGCCCGTCGCGCTCTCGGCACCCGACCTGCCGCCCGGGATCACCGCGACGTTCACGCCCCCCGTGCTCACGCCCGACCAGTGGGGATTCGTGAACATCACGGCCGCACCGACCGCTCCCGAGTTCTCGGGACCGATCGTCATACGGGGTACAAGTGACGGCGTCGAACACGACACCGCGAGCACGGTCGAAGTCGACTTCGGCCTGGTCCCGCTGTGCTTCGGCACCCTCGACGTACACGTCTACGACCTCGAAACCGGCGCGCCGGTACAGGGCGCCTTCATCAACGGCAAGGTCACCGACGCCGGCGGACTCCTTCGTCTCGTCGAAATTCCGCTCGGCAGCGGCAACTCGCCGGCGTCGGCCACCTACGAGGTCACCAAGGCCGGCTACTTCAAGACGTTCGAGTCCGCCCCCGCCGCGTGTGACGTCGTCACCACCCACGACTTCCGCATCCTGAAGCAGCGCAGCGGTGGCATCACCGGGCGGGTCGTCGTGGGCACGCCGGATCCCATCAACCACACGGAGAACCGCACGATCACACCGACGAACACCCCTCTGCCCGGCGCCGACGTCACGATCAGCGCGGGCTTCGAGGGCCGATCGGGCGACGCAGCCGCCGACGGCACCTTCGCATTCGACGGGTTTACGCTCTCGCCGCCCAATAACGGGCCGCTCGGTGCGTCGGCGGCGGCTGTCATCGACGGCTACTGGGGCAAGAGTGCCGGCCCGTTCCTGATCACCGAGACCGCCACCCCGCACGCGGTCGTCGCGCTGATTCCGAGGTGTTACGGCTCGGCCGACGTACGCGTGCTCGACGAAACGACGCGGCTCCCGATCGCGGGCGCGGCCGTGGGTGCCGGCAACGAGCACTCGTTCGCCTCGGGCGTCACCGGGCCAAACGGGCGAGTCCGCCTCGACGGCATCAGCCTCGGCAAGCAGAACTCATCGACCGGCTTCGGCGTGTCGGCGTCGATCACCATCGCCGGAGTGCAGTACTCCGCGTTCGGATCCGGGAAACTGTTCGACTGCGGTTCACTCGGCATCGCCGACGTCGTCATCCACAAGCCGGTCGAACGGCGCGCCACAGTGCAGGGCCGCGTCACCGACTCGGTCACCGGTGAGCCGCTCAAGGACATCCTCGTCGGCACCTACGTCGGCAGTGGCCTCACCGATGCCGACGGCCGGTACTCCTTCGAGGGCGTGTTCGGCCTTGACGGGCCGACCGACCGCGACATCTCGGTCAGTTTCGGGCCGGGCACCGCCGCGATGAACGAGTACATCCCGACGGGCAAGAGCGCAAAGATCTTCGACGGCCAGACGACCACCGTCGACGCGACGATGGTGCGCAAGTTGTACGGCGACGTCAGGGTCACAGTGGTCGACGCGGTGACCGGCGACCCGCTTCCGATGGCCGACGTCGTCGGCCTGGCCGACCCGGTGACGGGACAGACCGATTCGCGCGTCGGCCTCGACGGGAAGAGGGACTACCCGCACCAGAACCTCGCGAACAACGCCCCGACGAACCGCACGGTCTCCGCGAACTTCCCCGGGTACCTCGGCGCCGGAAAAACCGTGACGATCATGCCGAACGCGCTCGTCGAGGTCACCCTTCGTTTGTTCCGCGAGTGCGGGAACGCGACCATCCGCGGTCGGGTGTTGAACGCCGCGACCGGTGCGCCGCTTCCGGGCGCGTCAATCTCGATCCCCGGCGTGACGCCATTCCCGGATCCGCTCACCGACATCGACGGCCGCTTCACGATTCCGAACATCGTCCCGCACCAGAATCAGCCGCGGGCGGTGCAGGTCTTCGCGCAGAAGTCGGGCTTCATCACTGCGGTACGCAGCGTCACCGTCTTCTGCGGGGCAAACATCACGCTCGACTTCGGTAGCGCGAACACGGGCACCGCCTCCGTCAGCGGCACCGTCACACGCGCGGCGGACGGTACGCCGGTCGTGGGCGCCACGGTCGGCGGCGAGTGGGGCGCAGTCACGACCACCGACGCCGCCGGGCACTACGTGTTCCCCACCGTACCGATGGCAGGCGAAGCGACTGCCCGCACGTGGAACGTCACCGCGCTGCGGCCGGAAACGGAGCTGCTGTTCAGCCAGACGAAACCCGTCACGATCCACCCCGACGACAACGCGGTGCTCGACTTCGCGCTGGCCACGAACACGAACCAGGCACCGACGGCCGTCGACGTGACGCTCGTGGTACCGAACAACACGCTCTCGATACCCGTGACGTTGTCGGCGACCGACCCCGAAGGCGACACACTCAAGTACACGCTGCTCGACGACGGCGGCTCCCGTGATGTCACGACCCCGGTGTCCATCGGCGTCCAGTACTCGGGATCGTTCGAGAAGAAGGTGCATTACATCGCCGGCGACGGTCACCGCTACTCGAACGTGGCGACGATCACGCTCTCGCGCACGGTCGCGGTGCCGCAGCCGCCGACCGCGGTGATCAGCGGGCCGACGACCGCACCCGAAGGTTCGACGGTGCAGCTCAACAAGGACTTGTCGAGCGACCCGGAGAACCAGTGCTGCATCTGGGACTGGGACCTGAACGGCGACGGCAACTACGCCGACGCGCCGTTCACGAACCCACTCTCGGTCACGCGCAATGACGACGCGGTCGTGAACGTCGGCCTGAAGGTTTGGGACAGCCAGAACCTCGAGGACACCGACGACCACACCGTGACGTTCACGAATGTGGTACCCGTCGTCGAAGCGGGCGGGCCGTACGACATCCCGAATGGCTACGTGTTCGTTCCCGACGTGAGCTTCGTCGACCCCGGCGCCGACGAGTGGACCGCGACCGTCGACTACGGCGAAGGCTCCGGGCCGCAAGAGTTCCCCGTCGGTCGCTCGGGTCTCGGGTTCGGCACCAGTGCCCTCGCCGAGGGCTTCGTCTATCCGGCACCCGGCGACTACACGCTCACGGTCGAGGTGTGCGACGACGACGGCGGGTGCGGAACGGCAACCGCTCCTCTGACCGTGCGCGGCGATCCGCCCAAGGCCAACGCGGACCTCGCGATCACCAAGACGCATACCGGGGACTTCGAGCGCGGCAATGTGCACGAGTACGAGATCACGGTCGAAAACCTCGGGCCGGAAGCCGTCGACGGCTTCGAGGTGATCGACACGCTGCCGCCCGGGCTCGAGTTCTACGACTGGGACGCCGAACTCGGGTGGGCGTGCAACCTGATCGGCGTGGTCAAGTGCCAGAACGTCAACCCGCTGGGCGTCGGTGAGACGGCGACGGTCACGGTCAAGGTGATCGTCGCCGAGGACACACCCGACTCCGTCGTGAACGGCGCGAGCGTGTCGCACACGGGCGACGACCCCGGCCTCGTCAACGACGAGGCGTTCGACCCCGACCGACATCATCGGCGGTACGCCCAACGGAACGACGTCGACCAGCACGAGCACCACCACGTCGACGAGCACCACCACGTCGACGAGCAGCACGACGTCGAGCACGACATCGACGAGTACGAGCACGACGACCACGACGGTGCCGCCCACGACGACGAGCACGAGCACCAGCACGTCGACGACGACGGTGCCGAAGACGACGACCAGCACGAGCACGACGACGACCACCGTTCCGCCGACGACAACGAGCACAAGCACATCGACGACGACCGTGCCGCCGACATCGACATCGACCACCGCGCCCGGTTCGACCTCGACCTCGACCACGGTGGCCGCCGCGGCGGGCGCAACGACAACCACCGGCGCGCCGCTCGTGGTCCAGGGGTCGACGACGACCGTCGCCGGATCGCCGGCGCCCACGACGGCGACCGCCGCTCAGGCAACCGCGAGTCCGAGCCTGCCCCGCACCGGTTCCGATGCCCGCGCCCAGTTGCTCGTCGGTCTGCTACTCCTCGCCGTCGGCATCATCCTCGTCCGCGCCCGCAAGACCCGCCGCGCCGGGCGTTGACCTGCCCCCCGGACTCAACCCGCGCTTCGGCGCGTCCAGAACGAGTCGTCGTAGCGATGCGCTCCCTCGACGAGCCAGTACAAGCCCGCGTGCGCCGGCTGCACGTCGTCCCGCTCGTAGTCCGCGAAGAATCCCTCGTAGTGGGCCATCCGGATCTGGCGCAGCACTCCGCCTCCACCGACCCGGCCCCGCTCCTTGCCGGCAAAGCACTGATGCAGGAACAGCCAGTCGGAGAACTGCGATACATGCTTCGCGTAGTTCAACACAACGTCGGGCTCCATCTCGCCGAAGCTCGCGGCATTCCAGAACAGGGTGCGACCACTGTCGATCACGTCGGCGACGCGGAAGTTGCCCGCGCACACGACGCTTCCGGGTTGCGGCTGCAGCGGCCCATCCCCGCGCGTCGCTCGGTAGGGGATCACCCGGTCGCCGAGCGCCGCGTTGAGATAACGGTCGGCCACGTACAGCTGTGGTGCCAAGTCGAGCTGCACGATCGCCAGGTTCGGGTGCAGGGTTGCGAGAATCTCGGCCTGGCGGCCCGCGCCTGATCCCAACTCGATGACCGTGTCGACGGTCTCGAGATCGATCCGGGCGGCGACGTAGGCGTAGCGCAGGTAGTAGTTGAGCGCGGACGCGGTGAGGAATCGGTCGTCGACGAGGAACCCGAACGGGTTCCCGGCTCGCGAGACCGACAGCCGTTCGATCGACACGATCGCCGGATGCTCGGCCGCGGCCCGGAGACAGCGCTCATACCCGGACTCGAAGATGTCGACCAGGGTCGGGCCACCCTCGAAGAGCTGCCTGCCCTCGACGACCGCGCGCGTTACCTGACTGACCGCGTCGTCGAGGGCGGACGCCAGGCGCTCGTCCTGCGACCGAATCCGCGCCACCAGGCGGGGCGGCGGATCCGTCGCCCCGAAGCGTCCGAGGTTGCCATCGGTCGCGCGCGCCGGAAGTCGTGCAGGCCCGAACGGAGGCGCGCAATCGTCTCGTCGGTATACCTCGACCAGTAGTTCGTGGGTTGCCACACCTCGTCGGCGGCGCGTAGGTCGTCGAGCATCGCGTCGAGCAGCGCGAGGTCGTCGGTGACTTGGAACTCGGGCGAGTCGCTCACGACGGAGATCTGCATGGCGTTCGGACCCTCCTGCATCTACACCCGGGTTGGAATGCCCGCGGCCGCGAGGTACTTCTTCGCTTCCATCGGCGTCTGTTCGGTGAAATGAAACATGCTCGCGGCGGCAACCGCCGAGGCCCCGCCCGCCCGCAGCGCGTCGCGCATGTGCTCGAAGCGCCCCGCGCCGCCCGACGCGATGACGGGTACGGACACCGCCGCCGCGACGCTCGCGATCGTCTCGAGGTCGTAGCCCTCCATCATGCCGTCGCGTTCGATCGACTGGAGCAGGATCTCGCCCGCTCCCATCCGCTCCATCTCACGCGCGAACGCGACCGGGCCGCGCTCGGTGCGAACGGTCCCCGACCGAACCCACACGACGCCGTCCTTCGTGTCCACCGACACGACGACACACTGCGCGCCGAACCGATCGGACGCCTCGCGCACGATCTCCGGGCGCTCCACCGCGGCGGAGCCGATGACGACCTTGTCGGCACCGACCGAGAGCAGCTTGCGCACGTCGTCGACGGTGCGGATGCCGCCGCCGACCGCGAGCGGCATGAAGCACTCGTCGGCCAGTTCGTCGATCAGGGCGAAGTCGGGGCCACACCCTTCCGTCGTTGCCGCGACATCGAGGAACACCAACTCGTCGACGTTGCGCAGGTTGTACACCTTCACCGCCGGCATCGGGCTGCCGACCGAGCGTCTCGAATCGAACTGGGTGCCCTTCACCAGCCCCCAACTCTTGTGCAACAACGTCGGAATTACCCTTGTTTTCAGCATGCCTGCCCGTTACACGGCCAGGAAGTTCTTCAGGAGCGCCAGGCCGTACCGCTGACTCTTCTCCGGATGGAACTGGACGCCGTACACGTGCTCGCGTTGGAGCGCCGACGTGAAGCCGCCGCAATACGGCGTGGTCGCGAGCACGTCGTCGTCGTGCGCGCACTCGACGTGGAACGAGTGCACGAAGTAGAAGTCCGCCTCCGGCGGGATGCCCGCGAACAGCGGGGAATCCCGCGCGAGCCGCACCTCGTTCCACCCGACGTGGGGCACACGCCGCTCTCCGACCGTTGGTACCAGCCGCGTGGCGTCGCCGTCGAACCAACCGAGGCCCTTGGTCTCCTCGACCTCGTGCCCGAGCGCGGCAAGAAGCTGCATCCCGAGGCACACGCCGAGGAAGGGCGCGCCCGCTTCGAGCACTTGCAGGCCGAGCGCCTCGTCGAGGCCCCGCGCCCGCAGGTTGCGCATCGCATCGGGGAATGCGCCGACGCCCGGGAGCACGATCCGGTCCGCGTGCGCGAGCTCGGCAGGGACATCGGTGACGAACGCCTGCGCACCGAGGGTCTCGAACGCGCGTCGCACCGAGTCGAGGTTGCACAGGCCGTAATCAACAATAGCTACCCGCTGCACGTTCGCTAGTCCACGTTGTCGTCGTTGATCTTCGTGAGGTTGTGGTCGGCGCCGCGCACCAGTTCGCCGTGCCGATCCGTCACGAACAGGCGCTTGTTCGTGAAGCGGTCACACACCGCGACGAACTCGTCGAGCGTCATGGCGATGTTGGCCAGGATGTCGTGGATCGACTTTCCGAGATACGTCCACGGGAACTTGCCGTCGTGGCGCTTGACGAGGGTCAGCGCGTCGTCCCGGCGCAACCGGTCTCGCCGCACGTGGGTCGACGCGATGTCGGTCGCGCGTCCGAAACCGAACTTCAAGAACTTGAAGTAGTCGTGAATTCCGGTCTGGTGGTTGTCGAGATTCTCGTAGTCGCAGAGCGAACCTTCGACCGTCGTCGGGTATGTCTCGAGGCCGTACGACTGCGCGAAGATCGCGTTCTGGAGCCCGTCCCACGGCATGTAGTGGCCGAGGAAGATCCCGGTGACGCCGACCCGGGCGAGATCCGCGTCGCTCGGGTAGGTATAGGGCACGAGGTGCTTGGCCTCGATGTCTTCCTGGCCCACAAGGTCGCTGACGCGCAGACCGAGCATGCCGCCGAACTCCTCGAGCCACCGCCGGGTGAGCGTGTTGTCGGTCGCGGCCGCCGCGGGCCCGCCGTACTCGTTCTGCGGGTTCTCACCCCAGACGACGAGCTTGATTCCCATCTGCACCGCGATGCGGATCGGCAGCGTGAAGATCGTGACGTGCTCGGGCCACGAGATGTCACCGACCTGCGTGAGCGCGAGGCGGTTGATGCGGCGGCGGACGACCGGGTTCGTCGTGTACTCGACGAAGTCGACGCCGAGCGACTTGAGGTTCTCGATGTTGCGGCGGCCGAGTTCGGACAGTTGGTCGGTCGTCGCCGTGACGCACAGCGGGTTCGCGCCGAGTTCGAGCATGCGGATCGCCTGCGTCGTCGAGTCCTTGCCGCCACTGACAGGGATCACGCAGTCGTAGTTCGTGCCGTCGACCGACCGGTAGCGATCGAGGATCTGCTCCAGCTCGGCGCGCCGGACGGTCCAGTCGACCTCGGTGCGCGCCGCGTAGTGCGCGCAGGCGCCGCACACACCGTCGGCGTCGAACAGGATGTCGGGCTTCGTCTCCGGGATGAGACACCGCCGGCAGTACACGATCGGTCGCTTCTCGGCGCCCCGACTCCGGATCACGTCCTGGGTCGCGCGCTCCACGCCCGGATGAAGATTCGTCATGGCTCCCTCCGCTCCCGGTCGAGGGGCCTGCGGCAGGCGGGCCTCCGCTGCGTCCGCACGGTTGTCATGCCACCTCTATCGGCTGGTGCACGGGGCGGCTCAGCACTCGGAAGCCGCCGTCGTCACCGATGGTGACGAACCCGGCGGCGGCGAACGCCCGGAGCGACGCCCCGTTCTCGGCATGGACGGTCGCGTCGAGGCGCACCACCTGCGGGTCGTCGGCGCAGTCCTCGACCAGCGCGGTGAGTAGCGCCCGGCCCAGGCCCCGGCCCCGGCACTCGGCGGCGAGCGCGATACCGACGGTGCCGACACCACCCTGCACATCGACTCGGGCCGTCCCGACAAGTTCGCCGCCGATACGCGCCACCCGCAACCGGATCCCGGGGTCGTCGATCGCCCGGCCGTACCACGCCCGGTGCTCCTCGACGCCGACGGCCCGGCCGCTCCTACTCCACCGCACCGCGTCCTCGTCGCTGCGGCACGCGAGCACGAACGCGCCGTGCTCGACGGCCGCGGGGAACAGGACCGGCGCCCCCGGTTCGTCGGCAACGCGCGGACCGATCGCGGCCCACGCGTCCTGCCACGCGAACCGATCGCGTCCCATGCTCGCCACCACCTCGCGGACGAACTCCAGATCGGCCGCCGTGTCGACCGTCCACCGTTCCCGCCCGAGCGGGTCGCCATGACGAAGGTTCGCGAGCCGGAACCGTTCGGGGCGCCGGTAGAGGAACGGCGTGACGTGTTCCCGCTCGGCGGAATCGGTCGCCTCGGCGTGCGCGGTGAGGAGAGCCGCGCGCGTCACGACCTCGACATCGAGGCCTTTCGGGAACGTGCGCGGGAGCACGTTCGACGTGTAGTCGGCGACCGACGTCACGTGCCGGTCGACCACCGCCGCGATCAACGCCGGATCCGCGAGCGGACAATCCGCGGTCAGCCGCACGACGTGCTCGGCCGGATGCCCGTCGAGCGCGCCCACGAAGCGGGCGAGTACGTCGGTCTCGGAACCGCGAGCGACCTCGAACCCGGCGATTCGAGCGACGTCCTCGACGATGTCGTCGCGTTCGAGGTCGCTCGTCGCGACGACGACATCGGCACACTCGAGATCGCGGAGCCGATCCAGCATGAAGCGCAACATCGGGCGGCCTCCGAGG
>JANNHK010000017.1:0-2992 GCA_031404355.1 Actinomycetes bacterium | reverse complement strand
CAGCAGGCGCTGCTGAAGATTCTCGAAGGCACGACGGCGTCGGTGCCGCCCCAGGGCGGGCGCAAACACCCGCACCAGGAGTTCATCCAGATCGATACGACGAACATCCTGTTCATCTGTGGTGGTGCGTTCTCGGGGCTCGACAAGATCATCGAGGGCCGCGTGGGTAGTCGCGGCGTCGGTTTCGGTGCCGACGTGCGCCGCGCCGACGAGAAGGACCTCGGTGAGCTGCTCTCAGGCGTGCTGCCCGAGGACCTGCTGAAGTTCGGGCTCATCCCCGAGTTCGTCGGCCGCCTGCCCGTCACGGGCGTGGTGCACAACCTCGACAAGGACGCGCTGATGCGCATCCTCATCGAGCCGAAGAACGCGCTCATCAAGCAGTACCAGAAGTTCTTCCACTTCGACGACGTCGAGCTGGTCTTCTCCGACGACGCGCTCGTCAAGATCGCCGACGAAGCGCTCAAGCGCGGCACCGGCGCTCGCGGCCTGCGTGCCATTCTCGAAGAGGTCCTGCTCGAGGTGATGTACGAGCTACCGTCGCGTACCGACGTGACGAAGTGCGTCGTCGACGGCGACGTCGTGGCCCGCAAGTCGGCCCCCGCGCTCATCACCGAAGAAGACGAATCCCGCCGCAGCGCCTAGGCGAGGCGGGCAGTGAAGCGGCCTGCGCTCTCGCGCACGTCGAGCGCGAGCCCGAAGGCGTCGCTCAGAATCGTTGACGTGACCGTCTCGCGCACCGGGCCTGACGCGAGCACGCGTCCGGCCTTCAGTACCAGCGCGTGGGTGAAGCCCGGCGGGATCTCTTCGAGATGGTGGGTCACCAGCACCAGCGGGGGACCGGACCACGCAGCCAGGTCGGCCACCAGTTCTTCGCGCCCGCCGACGTCGAGGCCGGCGGTCGGTTCGTCGAGGAGCACGATGCCGGGCTCGTTCATGAGGGTGCGGGCGAGCAGTACCCGCTGGCGCTCACCGGCCGAGAGGGTCGGGAACGTCTGGGCGGCTACGTGCGCGACCGAGAACTGCGCGAGCAACTCGTCGGCGCGGTCTCGGTCCGTGTCGGTGTACTGGTGCCACCACGGCGCCAGCGCCGCGTAGCGGGCCGTCATCACGACCTGGCGCGCCGTCATCGTCGGTTCCAGCGCGGCCGCGAGCGCGGGGGAGGAGAACGCGATGCGCTCGCGCAGTGTGCGCACGTCGCAGCGGCCCAGGCGTTGCCCGAGTACGTCGACCGTGCCCGACGACGGGTGCTGGTACAGCGCCGCGACCCGCAGCAGCGTGGTCTTGCCCGCGCCGTTCGGGCCGAGGATCACCCAGCGTTCGCCGGCGCCGACCGCCCACGAGACGTCGGTGAGTACCTCGTGGTCGCCGAGCGTGAGGGAGATGTCGGTAAGGCGCAGTGGTGTCACGAGAACAGGTGGGCGTGGTCGTTGTACCGCTCAAGTTGCCACCCGTGGTTCCCGTCGCGGCGTACGACCGTGAGCGACGCATTGGCCGGAGCCGCGATGTTCATTTCGCCGAACATGTGGTGCAACGTGCCCCAGACGAAGCCGCCGTGCGTGACGACGACGACCTCGCGGCCATCGTGACAAGCTGCGAGATCGTCGACGGCGGCCGCGACCCGCGCGTTGAACTGCCGTTGGGATTCGCCACCCGGAGACATCGGCTCGTCGGGTCCGTCGACTTCCGGGGCGTACCGGTTGCGCGCTTCTTCCCGGGGCATGCCGTCGCACTCGCCGGGCACCATCTCGCAGTACGCGTCGCCTCGAGTGATGTCGGCATCGGGAAACACGATCTCGGCCGTCTCGATGGCGCGGGGGAGCGTGCTCACGAACCATGCGTCCGGCTGCACTTCACCCGTGCGCGCCAATCGTTCGTGGAGACGCCGGGCTTCGTCGCGCCCTTTTTCCGTCAGGCCGCGACAACCCTCCGCCCCGCCGGCGATGTTCTCGACGCCCGCGACCGCTTCTCCGTGTCGGATCAGTACGAGGCGCAAGCGGGAGAGGTTACCCGCAGGCCGTGCCGGTTTCGTCGGCAGAGACGAACGGCGTGACCGGGGGAGTCGGGTGCGATGTCGGCGTCGGCGCGCCGGCCCCGATCGAGAAGTCCTCGACGACGACGACCTTGTTGCCCACGCACACCACACCGATGCCGATGTACTGCAGCTGCGGCGTCAACATCGTCGTGCGGTGCGGGTCGGATCGCATCAGCGCCGCGTGCGCCGAACCGCTGTCCGATGCGCCGCCGGTTCCGGAGTAGAGGTTCTCGGCCAGGTAGATGTGCGACCCGGCGTACGAGTTGATGAGTGCGTTGAGGTCCTGGTGTCCAAACCCGTTCGTGTCGGCCATGTGCTGGGCCCAACCGCGGGCGGCGTCGGCGAGCTGCGGGTGCCAGGTGACCGGCGCCAGGTTGCGGGCGCGGCGCTCGGCGTTGATGCGGGCGACCAGCTCGGTCGCGATCGACTCGGCCGGGTTGCGGCCCGCGAGGTTCGGGTCGACGAGGAACACGCCGTTCTCGTTCGCGACGTGGACGGCGCCGAACGTCGTCGCCATGAAGTACCCGCCGGCGGGGGAGGGTGCGATGTCGACCGTGGTTTGCGGCGGCGCGCCGGTGGCCGCGCCGAGGAACTTGGCCGTACCGAAGGTGAAGATGCCACCGTCTTCGGCGACCATCCAGTAGCCGCCGCCGTCACCGGTCGCGGCGATCCCGGTAATCGGCGAGACCAGCGGCTTGCCGGCCATTGCGCCGTAGAACTTGGCGTCACCGAAGCCGAAGATGCCGCCGTCGGCCGCGACGAGCCAGTACCCGTTGCCGCTCGGCGTACCGGCCATGCCGACGATGGGTGAGTTCAGCCGGAGGGCGCCGGTGCTGCCCTGGAACTTGGCGTCACCGAAGGAGAAGATGCCGCCGTCGGAGGCGACGAGCCAGTAGCCCTTGCCGCTCGCCGTGCCGGTCATGCCGACGATGGGTGAGTTCAGCCGGAGGGCGCCGGTGC
>JANNHK010000016.1:0-2226 GCA_031404355.1 Actinomycetes bacterium | reverse complement strand
CCGACGAACAGCTTCGACCGGGTCATCGTGTCGGAAGTGCTCGAGCACATCTGGGACGACGAGCGTGCATTGGTCGAGATCGTGCGCGTGCTCCGCCCCGGCGGTCGGCTCGCGGCAACCGTGCCGACGCGCTGGCCCGAGCGCGTGTCATGGGCGATCAACGATCGCTACCACGACGCGCCGGGAGCCCATGTGCGCATCTACCGTCAACACGAGCTCGAGTCGAAAGTGGAGCGCGCAGGCTGCTTCCTCCGCGGATCGCACCACGCGCACGCGTTTCACTCGCCGTACTGGTGGCTCAAGTGCGCGTACGGGCTGGAGAACACCGAAGCGCCGCCGGTGAAGAAGTACCACGAGTTCCTCTGCCATCTCATCGAGCACAACCCGCGGTGGGCGGCGCGCGCGCCGAACAAGCCCTCAATCCCGTGCTCGGCAAGAGCCTCGTCGTCTACGGCGAACGGGTACCACCCGTCATGGGCCGCTTCGGAAAGACACCACTATGAGTATCCGGACTATGAGTTGCCGGCTATGAGTAACCGGCTCCCGCACGTCCCGGAGATCATCACCCGCGCGCAGGTGGCGCAGACCGTCGACGCGATCGCGTCGGTACAACAGCGCGACGGCAACATTCCGTGGGTACCGGGTGGCCAGACCGACCCGTGGAACCTGGTCGAGGCGGCAATGGCACTCGACGTCGGCGGCCGCTACATCGAAGCCGAGCGGGCGTACGAATGGCTGCGCCGCCGCCAGAACGGGAACGGCGCGTGGCACGCCTACTACCAGGGCGACGACGTCAAGGAGAAGACCCTCGACACGAACGTCACCTGCTACGTCGCCAACGGCGTGTGGCACCACTACCTCGCCACCGGCGACACCGGGTTCCTCGACGACATGTTCCCGGTCGTCGAGAACGCGATCGACTTCGCGCTCGACAACCAACACCCCACCGGCGAGATCGAGTGGGACGCCGACCCGACGCGCGACGAGGGGCGCGGCGCGCTGCTCACCGGCTCGTCGAGTATCTACTCCTCACTGCGTTGCGCGATCGCGTCGGCCGAACGGCTCGGGCGCGAACGCCCCGACTGGGAGATGTCGCTCGGCTCGCTCGCGATCGCGATTGCGCATCGCCCCGAGCGCTTTCTCGACAAGGAACGCTGGGCGATGGACTGGTACTACCCAATCCTCGGCGGGGCCCTGCGCGGCCGCGCCGCGGAGATCAGGCTCGCGGCACGCTGGAACACCTTCGTCGCTCCCGGTCGTGGTGTGCGCTGCGTCTCCGACCAGCCGTGGGTCACCGCGGCCGAGACGTGTGAACTCGTCATGGCGCTCGACGCACTCGGACTCGACGACCAGGCGCGCGAACTCTTCAGTGCAGTGCAGTTCCTCCGCCACGGCGACGGCAGCTACTGGACCGGGATGAACTTCCCCGACGACCGCTTCGACCGCTTCGGCGAGTACTACACGGCCGAACAACCGACGTGGAACAGTGCCGCCGTCGTCCTCGCCGCCAATGCGCTCGGCGGCGACGGCCCGACCGCCGGCTTGTTCCGCGGCGAGGGTCTCCCCGCCGGCCTCACCGCCGACGAACTCATCGAGGCCGGCGCCGAAATCGAAGCCGAACGCTCGGCCCGCGGCGCCTCGTAAGCCCGCAATACCGCACCACCAGGAGGCCGCGAGCCTCCGCTTCAGGCACCCCCGCGGCGCGCCGATCTCCGCAAGATGCAGATCGCACCGCAGGCCCCCGTGTACCAGGTCCCGGGGCCGAAAGTCGGCATCAGCGTCGGCGTGCTCGTTACCGGTCTGGTGATCGCGGGCGTTTCGGGGTTCCTGTGGATCAAGCCGCTCCTCTCGACCCTGCTCGAAGACCCGATCCCGACACCCGTCAACACCACGATGCACTTCGACGAGGGCGAGTACTCGGTCTACGAGTACGTCGACGGTACGCGGGATGTCCGACCCGACAATGTCGTGATCACCGGTCCCGGCGGAGATCGGATCTGGGCGTACGAGGATGACTTCGGATCGACCGAGGACATCACCCAGGGCTCGCGCGAGTACTCGGCCGCCGTCGACTTCGACATCGAGTCCGCGGGTGACTACAACATCGCGATCAACACCGACGGTTACAGCGAGGTGATCGTCGGCCGGTCGTTCACCGGCGCGATCGAATCGAGCCTTCAGTGGTTCTTCGTCGCGGGCCTCGGCGGACTCGTCGCGATCGCCGGC
>JANNHK010000015.1:0-12321 GCA_031404355.1 Actinomycetes bacterium | reverse complement strand
CGCGCCGGCCTACCGAGAGGTTGTAAGGGCCAGCGCCCGAGCCCGAGCAAGAGCAAGAGCAGTCAGCTCGTCGTCCCGATCGAGGTACGTCGCCGCCTTGTACAGGCGCTCCGGGTCGTCCTCGAGGTCGCCCAGCGCGTTGTTACAGGTGAAGCACAGGAGCCCGCGGATCACGCCGGTCTCGTGGTCGTGATCGACGTGCAGCGCGATGTCGCCACGGGGTAGACGCCCGCAGATGGCGCAGCCACCGCCCTGCGCTTCGAGCATCTCGTCGTACTGCTCGACGGTCAGCCCGTACTTCCGCTTGAGGTGACTCTTGCGGTCCGCGACCTTCTTCTTGCCGCTCTCGGCGTACTCGCGTTGCTTGGCCTTGTGGCGTTCGGGGTTCTCGCGCTGCCATCGCACGGCGCGTTCGACATGTGCGCGAGGGTCTGCTCGATAGCGCTCTCTGCGCTGCGCGTTGTTGCAGGCCTTGCAATCTGCGCGCCGGCCGCCGCGGCTGCCCTTATTGGCGTAGAAGTCCTCGAGTGGCTTCGTTTCGCCACAGACGTTGCAGGTCTTCACCCACCGAAATCTACGGTTTGGGTGTGACAACTACGTTCATTTGAACGTAGTTACTGACCGCCCTTCTGGACATAATTTCTCACAAATTCCTCCGCGTTGTCTTCGAGCACGGAGTCGATTTCGTCGAGTAGGTCGTCGATGTCTTCCTTGAGTTTCTCGCCGCGTTCGGATCCCGCGTGGGCCTCTTCGACGACCTCTTCTCGTTTTTCGGGCGCCGGTTTCTGTTTGCGCTCCCGCTCCGGCATTCGAACCAACCTCCTAGGACGCCGTCAGCCGATCAACCAGCTGGCGAGGCGTCGACACCTCTTCGAACAACTGCGCGACGTGCACCTTGCTACCACGCATTGGTTCCATCATCGGGATCCTTCGGAGCGGATCTGAGCCAACATCCAAAACAAGGCTGTCCCAATTGGCCGCGACCACGGAATCAGGCCATCGCGAGAGGCACATTCCTCGGAAATATGCCCTGGTCGACTCGGGTGGATCGCCCATCGCGGCGATCACGGTGGCCTCGTCGACCATCCGTTCTACCTTCCCGTTTCTGACCAACCGTTCGTATAGCGACCGGTCGGGACGCACGTCGTGGTACTGCACGGCGAGCAGTCCGAGCTTGGGGTCGTTCCACTCCAACCCGTCGCGATCGACGTAGGCGCGCAGCAGGTTCCACTTGGTGATCCAGTCGAGCTGGCCGTCGAGTTCGAACGGGTCGCGTTCGAGCGCCGAGAGCGTGTGCTCCCAGCGGTCGAGGACGACCGCGCCGATCTCGTCGCCGCCGGCGGCTTCGAGGCCGTACTCGTCGGCGTACTTGCGGGCGAGGCGCAGGAACTCCCACTGGACTTCGATCGCGGTACACGAGCCGAGCGCAGCGACGTCGACGGTCGCGCGACACGTGGGGTCGTGCGACACCGTCTTGATCGCGCTCACGGGCGCGGAGACCGACAGGTCCTTGTCGATGAAGCCGTCTTCGATCATCGACAGCACGATCGACGTGGTGCCGCACTTGAGGAAGGTCGACACTTCGCAGAGGTTCGCGTCGCCGACGATCACGTGCAGGCGCCGGTACTTCTGCGGGTCGGCGTGCGGTTCGTCGCGCGTGTTGACGATCGGGCGCTTGAGCGTGGTTTCGAGCCCGACCTCTTCTTCGAAGAAGTCGGCGCGTTGGCTGATCTGGTAGTCGCAGGCATCGGCGCCGTTTTCGGAGCCGACCTTGCCCGACCCGGTAAACACCTGCCGGGTGATGAACCACGGGATGAGGTTGCGGACCAGCAACGCGAACGGCACGTTGCGGTCGACGAGGTAGTTCTCGTGGCAGCCGTACGAGTTGCCCTTGCCGTCGCTGTTGTTCTTGTAGACGACGATCTCCTGGCCTGCGGGCAGCAACCGCCGGGCCGCTTCCATCGATCGGGCGAGGATGCGCTCCCCCGCCTTGTCGTAGATGACCGTCTGTAACGGGTCGCTGCACTCCGGCGTGGAGTACTCGGGGTGCGCGTGGTCGACGTAGTAACGAGCGCCGTTGGTGAGCACGGCGTTGACCAGATGGGTCTCGACCTCGGGTGGTTGGGCGCCGTCGCGGGCGAAGCCGCGGGCGTCGCGACCTGGAGTCTCGTCCTCGAAGTCCCAGCCGACGCGTCGTTGTTCGACGTAGCCGTTGATGAGCAACGACGACGCGACAACAGGGTTGGGATCGGCCGCGCCGCGCAGCGTTACGCCGTACTCGGTCTCGATGCCGAGGATCTTCGGGACGGCCACGAGTGCAGTGTACCGGCGGGATGTACCGAGAAAGCCCGCCGTTTCCGGCGTTCCTTACAGGTACTGGCTCGTCGTGACCCGTTCGATCTGGCGGCCGCCCTTGTCGGAGTGCCCCTCGTTGATGATCGTGCGCACGTAGACGATGCGCTCGCCCTTCTTGCCCGAGATCTTGGCCCAGTCGTCGGGGTTGGTCGTGTTGGGCAGGTCCTCGTGCTCCCGGAATTCCTGGCGGATCGATTCGATGAGGTCGTCGGTGCAGATCCCGATCTCGTTGCCCGCGATCACGCGTTTGATCGAGAGCTTCTTCGCGCGTCGCACGATGTTCTCGATCATGGCGCCCGACGAGAAGTCCTTGAAGTACAGGAGTTCCTTGTCGCCGTTCTGGTAGGTCACTTCGAGGAACTTGTTGTCGTCGCCGGTGTCGTACATGTGCTCGACCGCGAGGTCGACCATGTTCTTCGTCGCCTGCAACGGGTCGCCGCCCGCCTTCTTCAACTCGGCGTCGGCGAGGGGGAGGTTGGTGGTCAGGTACTGCAGGAAGATCTGCGTCGCGCTCGTGGTGTCGGGGCGTTCGATCTTGATCTTCACGTCGAGGCGGCCCGGCCGCAGGATCGCGGGGTCGATGAGGTCTTCGCGGTTCGACGCACCGATCACGATGACGTTCTTCAACAGCTCGACGCCGTCGATTTCGGCGAGCAGCTGCGGCACGATCGTCGACTCGATGTCGGACGAGATACCCGTGCCACGTGTACGGAACAGCGAGTCCATCTCGTCGAAGAACACGATGACGGGGTTGCCCTCTTCGCTCTTCTCACGAGCCCGCTGGAAGATGAGGCGGATCTGGCGTTCAGTTTCGCCGACGTACTTGTTGAGGAGCTCGGGGCCCTTCACGTTGATGAAGTACGACTTCGCCTTCTTGTTGCCGGTCTTCTCGGCGACGCGCTTGGCGAGCGAGTTGGCCACCGCCTTGGCGATGAGCGTCTTACCGCAACCGGGCGGGCCGTACAACAGGATGCCCTTCGGCGGCTCGAGCTCGTGTTCCTTGAACAGGTCGCCGTACAGGTACGGGAGCTCGACCGCGTCCTTGATCATCTCGATCTGGTCGTCGAGACCGCCGACGTCGTCGTACGACACGTCCGGCACCTCTTCGAGCAACAGTTCTTCGACCTCGGGCCGGGGCAGCTTTTCGAGCAACAGCCCGGAGCGCCCTTCCATCAGCAGGTGGTCGCCGGCGCGGAGCCTCTCGCCCGCCATCAGCTCGTCGGAGAGTTCGCACACGCGCTCTTCGTCGGCGCGCCCGGTGACGAGCGCACGGGTGCCGTCTTCCATCACTTCTTTGAGCGTCACGACCTCGCCCGACACGTCGAACGAACGGGCGAGGACGACGTTGAGCGACTCGTTGAGGACGACTTCTTGGCCGCGGCGCAGTTCTTCGTCTTGGATCTCGGGGTGCAGCGCCACTCGCATCTTGCGCCCGGCGGTGAAGATGTCGACGGTTCCGTCGTCGTTGCGGCCGAGGTAGGTGCCGTAGGCCGACGGGGGCATCGTGAGCTTCTCGACCTCCTCGCGCAGCGCCGCGATGTGCTCGCGTGCCTCGCGGAGGGTGGCGGAGAGCTTTTCGTTCTGGGAGACGGCTTGGGCGAGCTGGCCCTTGGTCTCGAGCAGGCGCTCCTCGAGGGTGCGGACCCGCTTGGGGGCGTCCGCGAGGCGGCGCCGTAGCACCACGACCTCCTCTTCGAGGCCCTTGATCATTTCTTGGAGTTGGTCGACTTGCTGCTCGTATTCATGGAGCCGGCGTTCGTGCTCGGAAGCCATGACGACCACCTCTCTCCTCGGTCGTCTCGGACCCTAGTCCTGCCTTCAGGGCCCGGCGCGCGCATCCGATACGGTCACGGACCGCCGGACGCTGATCCTGCGGAAGATCGATTTGTCACTTCATCATGTGATAAATTGACGGGGCCGGACAGCCTCTCGGCCGGCCTACCCACTCCTCTTCTCGACACGACGAGCGCAAAAGTGAGGACACCGCAATGAAGGTCTGGATCGACCAGGATCTCTGCACCGGCGACGGACTCTGCGAAGAGATCGCCCCCGACGTGTTCACCCTGCTCGACGACGGGCTGGCGTACGTCAAAGAGGGCGACAAGGTCTTCTCGAACCCCGGTGGTGCCGAGGGCCTGGCCGGCTTCCCCGACTCCCAACTCGACGCCGTCGTGGAGTCCGCCGAGGAATGCCCCGGCGAGTGCATCTTCATCGAAGCCGACTAGGTCATTCCACGAGGCAGCGGCCGGTCTCGACCGGCTCGTCCTGCACGTCGTCGATCACCGCGTCGACTTCTTCGTCGGTGAGGGCGTAGCTCGTCCCGTCCCGGCCCGGGTCGATCGCGAACGCGACGCCGATGACGTCGCCGGCATCGTTCACCAGCGCGCCGCCCGAGTCGCCCGGTTCCAACGCCGCGGCGAGGACGTACACCTTCCGGCGGCTTTCGCCCGTGCGGTAGATGTCGGTACCCACCGCGACGATCTCCTCGCCGACCCGCGCGGGTGACGCTTCGAGGTCGCCGCCGTTCGGATGGCCGTACACCGCTCCGACATCGCCGACCGCTCCGGTGACGAGATCGAGCGGGTCTGCGCCGAGACCCGGGACGGCCAGCACCGCGAGGTCGCGCGTCGGGTCGAACGCGACAACGGTGGCGTCGTGGGCTTCGCCGTTCGCGTCGAGTACTTCGGTGTCGTCCTCGCCTGCGACGACGTGCGCGTTGCTGACGACGAGTTCGTCGGCCACGACCCAGCCGCTCCCCTCCTGGATCTGGCGGCAGGCCCGGCCGGTGACCTTCACGATCGACGCGCGGACGCGGGCGTCGACTGCCTCCGAGATCGAAGGCTCCGGCGGTTCCCCGGGGTCGGGCGGGTCGTCGAGCGGCCCGAGGGCCGACGGCAACGGCGCCTCCGAGATCGACCGCCCCCACGCCGCGAACTGAGCGGGTTGCTCGGGCGCGATCTCGTCGACCAGTGCGACGACCGCCGAGTCACGGGCCATACGCGACGGCCACCCCTCCGCGGTCGCGAACGACGGCGTCGTCATCCACACAAGGGCGAGCACACCGACGAACCCGACCGTCGCGCCCGCGGCCCGGTCCCACGCCGGGAGCTTGTATTCGGTGCCTCGTACATGGTGGGCGAACACGCCCACGCCGAGGCCGATCGCGTGCCCGATCGTGGCCACGAAGACAAGGAACAGGACCGCCACCGTGACGCGGTCGTCGGCGCTGGTGCCGCCGAACGCGGTGACAACCCGCGGCACCCACCGAACGCCGATCGCGAGCGCGAGCGCGATTCCGAGCCACGCGAACACGCGGGCGACGAACCCGAGCCGCCAGCCGCCGACCGCAGCGGCGAGCACCGCGAGCACGATTACGACGTCGAGACCGTTCACCCGTCGGCGAGCAGCAAGCGGGCGTGCGTGAGAAACCCTGTGTGCGCAACCATGCGGTGGTCGGGCCGGATCGACTGGCCCTCGACGTGCCACGTGCGCTGCAGCACCTCGAGCGTCTCGATCATCCCGAACGGCGACTCGGCCAGTTCCTCGCGCAACCGGCCGACCTGCAAGATCGTCGGCAGGTACGCCAGGAGGATGCCGCCCGGTGCGAGCGCTTCGACCGCGTGTTTCACGACCCGCCACGGTTCGGGGAGGTCGAGCACGACGCGGTCGAGGTCGCGTTCGTCGATGCCTTCGTAGACGTCGCGGACAGTCACGTCGAGCGGCACGTCTTCGCCGAGGTACCCGTGCACGTTCGCGATCGCCCGTTTCGCGAAGTCGTCGCGGATCTCGTAGCCGGTCACGTGGCCGGTCGGGCCGATCGCCCGCAGCAGTGCGCTCGTGAGCGCACCCGAACCGACACCCGATTCGAGGATGCGGGCACCGGGGAAGATGTCGGCGAGCATCAGGATCGGCCCGATGTCCTTCGGGTAGATGACCTGCGCGCCGCGCGGCATCTCGAGGATGTAGTCGCTCAACGTCGGGCGCAGTGCGGTGAGCCGCGCGCCCTTGGTCGTGCGGACGGTGATGCCGTCGTCGGACCCGATGATCTCGTCGTGGCCGACCATGCCCGCGTGGGTGTGGAACTGCGCGCCCGGCACCAAAGTGATGAGGTGTCGGCGTTTCTTGTTGTCGACGAGCAGGACGCGCTCGCCCTCGGCGAACACGCGCCTCACGGCCCATCCTCGTGGGCGGCGACCCTGAGCGGGATCCGCGTCGCCCGGCTCTGGAGCCGGCAGAAGGCGCAGATGGGTTGGCTCCCTCGCTGCGCCGTCCGTGGATCCGCTGCGTCCGCACGCTTGTCGCCCGGCGTCGGCGCGCCGCACTGGGCGCACGGGCGCAAGTCGTCGCGCTCTTCGGCGGCTTCGTCGGCGAACCGCTCCTGGGCCCGTTCGACAAAACGCAGGAAGAACGTCGCCTTCGCGCCGGGAGACTGCTCCTCGATCGTGTTGAGCGCTTCCTTGTAGCGGAGGTGCTTGTTGCCCACCGCCATTGGGCACTCTTCGATGATGTAGTCGATGTTCGTGAGCACGCAGTACGCAGCGAGTTCGCGCTCCCCCAGCCGCACAAGCGGCTTCACTTTGCGGGCGAAGCCGGGTGCCGCGGGCAACACCGGGTGTTGCCTACCGAGGTACGACGTCTCCCACCGCAACACGTTGCCGAACAACACGGCCGCTTCGTCGTCGAGGTTGTGACCGGTCGCGAGCACGTCGTAGCCGTGTGCGATCGCGGTCTCGTTGAAGATGTGGCGCTTCGACAGCCCGCACGCCGAGCACGGCGCGCGCTTCGCGACGCGGGCACCGTCGGGAACGTCGAAGCCGTAGTCGGCGGGTAGGTCGACCTCGATCAGCTTGCCGCCGATCTTCGTGGCGAAGTCGCGTGCGTACCGGCCGGACTCGTCCGAGTAGTCGCCGATGCCGAGTCCGACGTACAGGCCGTCGGCGTCGTAGCCCAGCTCGCGCAGGAGGTGCCACAGGCCGAGCGAGTCTTTGCCGCCCGACACCGCGACGAGCACGCGCTCCCCCGGTTGGATCATTGCGAACTCGTGGATCGCCTTCCTGACCTGCTCGCGCGTGTGGTGCACGAAGCAGTCGCCGCAGAACGCGGCGTTGTGGCGGCGGAGTTCGATCACCGCCGGTTCGCGGCACCGGCGGCATTTCATACGGCACCACCCGAGACGACCGGCCGGATCTCGACCACGTCGTCGTCGGTGAGGCGCTCGTCGCGCGTCGCGAGCGTCTCGTTGCGGATGACGAGTACCGACTCGGGCACGACATCGAGGTTCTGGAGGAGCTGCTCGACAGTCCGCGGCGCGGGCATGTCGAGCTCGCGGCGCGGGTTCCGGAGTACCACTCTCATCGGGCCACCAGGGTACTGGCGGGCGGGCCTACTCCGGCACGCGCGTGGTGAGACGGAAGCTGTCGCCGGGCTGGACCCGGGTGCGGTAGAGGATCTCGGGTTCGTTGCGCGCGACCCGGCGCAATGCTCGGAGCCCGACGGCAACGATCGCCGTCGTCATCCAGAGATGCGATCCGCCGCGGGCGCGCCGGAAACTGATCTGCGTCAGGTAGCGCAAGCCATTGTCGATCATGCGAAAGTCAGATACGCCGGATCTCGAGGACGGTCTGGCGCTTCTTGCCCTTGCGCTTCCCGAACCAGTACGCCGCGACGACGGTCACGAACACGACGCCGACCGCGATCGTGATCGCCGACACCTTCGCCGTCTCGACCCGTTCGTCGACGTCGCCGCGCAGCTCGCGCAGTTTCGACTCGATGTCGTCGCGCGTGACCTTCTTCTCCGGCTGGACGCTCACGCCGGCTCCTTCTTCTTCTTCCTGGTTTGGCCGGCTTGCCACACGAGCGCGGCGAGGAGCGCAAGGCTCACAACGACGATCACATACGGGGCCCACGACCAGTTCCCGGTGAAGGTGGTGCCGGTTTGTGTCTGGAGCGCGCGCAGCGCTCCCATGGCGAGGAAGAAGACACCCATACCCAGAAGCAGCGCGCCGCCCAGCCCGAACCCGATGTAATTCTTGAGACCCTTGAGCGGCTCGATCGTCTCCTGCTTCGCGTAGGTGACGACCAGGTCCTTCAGTTCGCGGACCGTGTCTTGGGTCTCGGGCACCAGCATCCTCCGGGGGTAGGCCGAGCAGTCTTCTTCCCGCTCCGACCCGTATGCAACCTGGAGGTTACGGGAGCGGTACGAGTTCGGCTGCCGGAGGCGCGTCGGGGTAGCTCGCGACGGCGCGAGCAGCCTCGACTTGGAGCGCCTGCCCGGCAATTGTCGTGAAATCCCCGTTGACGATGTAGGCGAAGTCGAGGTCGTTGCTGTCGATCGTGCCCGCCAGGCCCGCGACGCCGTTGATCTGGCCCGTCTTGGCGCGGAGGTTCCCGGCGAGCGGATCGCCCAGGAAGCGCGCGACGAGCGTTCCCGACTCGCCTGCGACCGCGAGGCCGGCGTCGATGTCCGGGAGCCCGAGCGCCAGGACCGCGACGATCGCGTCGCACGTGACGCGGTTGGCGGGGTCGAGTCCCGAGCCGTCGTGCAGTTCGAGGCCCGCGGTCGGGACGCCCAGTTCGTCGAGCGCGCTGACGATGCGCTGAAGGCCGGCGGCAGTGGTGCCGTCGCCGCCGATCTCGCGCACGAGGAGTTCGGCGGTGAGGTTGTCGCTCGAGCGCAACATCGAGCTCACGATCGGACCGATCTCCGGGGAGATCACGGCCGCGTAGTTCGGGTCGTCGGCGTCGTCCGGGGCGGTACCGCGCTCGACGGTGAGACCATCGACTGAGAGCAGCGCACGCAACTCCTCGCCGAACAGCAGTGCCGGGTCCGCCACGCGCACGCCGGCGTCGAATCCGTCGTCGACGGTGAGCGCGTCCAACTCGCCGATGTCGTCGCGGTAGCTCTCGCGCCAGCCGGGCAGGAATCCGACGTCCTCGTGGTGGCTGTCGTCGACGACGATGGTGTCGATACCGTCGAGACCGGCCTCGATGATCGCGTCGGCGAGGTCGCGTAACGGGTGCACGACGTCGCGGCTCGTACGCGGAGTCTCGGCCAGACCGGTCGCGTACTCGTCGGTCGCGAAGACCGAGTCTCCCCCGCCGACGACGTACAGGGTCGACCCGTCGCGTTGTACCTGCGTCGACAACGTCGCGGCGGCCCCGAGGGCGTGGAGCGCTGCCGCCGCGGTGAGGAGCTTGGTGGTCGACGCGGGTGCGAGCGCGGTGTCGTCACCCGCGCGGACCAGCAGTCCGCGTGCCGCGTTGCCGTCGTCGATCGTGAGGCAGGCCTCGTGCGGGTCGGCCACGGCGGTCGCCGCGACAGTCAGGCGTTGCTGTGCGACGTCGTCGACGAAGAGATACGGCACGCGCCGCGCCGACCAGAGTGGCGTAGAAACGGTTGCCGCGGCGGGTTCCGCAATGGTGGGCTCGTCGTCGGTTCGCAGCGCGACCGCACCGATCACGATCGCGGCGACGAGAAGCACACCGGCGAGGACGCGCAGGGATGCGCGCCCGCGGCGGGTCAGTCGAGGCCGCGCGCGGCGCGGAAGCGGCTGTAGCGCCACAGGTGGGCGAGGGCAGTGACGGCGCGGTTCGCGGACGCGTACGCGAGTCGGTCGGTGCCGCGCACGGTCGCCGGCCCGGCGTTGTCCGGCGCGGCGACCGCGAGTTCCGTCGCCGTCAAGATGGGCTTTCCGGCCGCGGTCGAGATCTCGGCCGCGGCCTGCGCGAAGCGCGCGTCCTGGCGCTCGTGGTACGCCACGATCCGTTCGATGCCGTGGTCCGGGTAGAACGGCCCGTTCCGGAGGAGCTGTGCCGTGTTCGACTGGATGCCGATGCCGAGGTACACGATCGCGTCGATGTCGGGATGATGGGCGACGAGCGCCATGACCTCGGGAATCGTGTCGCGGGTCTCGCCCCCGGCGAGGTCGATCGGGTTGTTGCGGCTCCAGCGCGGCGGCAGCTTCTCGTCGAGCGCGGCGCGCAGGTCGTCGGGGAGGGGCGCGAGTGCGAGGTCGCCCGCCCGTGCAATCGCGTCGGCGGTGACCACTCCCCAACCACCCGCGGTCGTGAGTACGGCTGTGCGCGCGCCGCGCGGGAGCGGCTGCGTTGCGAACGTCGCGGCCGCCTCGAACGCCTCCTCGATCGTCGCGGCGCGAGTGATGCCTGCCTGGCGGCACATGCCGTCGAACACGCGGTCGTCGCTCGCGAGCGAACCGGTGTGGCTGGCGGCGGCGCGCTGGCCACCGGCGGTTGTTCCGCCTTTGACGAGCACGACCGGTTTCCGGAGCGCTACCGCGGCGAGCCGGTCGAAGAGTGCCCGCCCGTCGGTGATGCCTTCGACGTACGCAAGGCTCACCGCGGTCTTGTCGTCGTCGGCGTACCACTCGATGTAGTCGGCGACGCCGACCGCAGCCGCGTTGCCCGCCGAGACGGCCCTGCTCACACCGACACCCGTCTGCACGGCCCAGTTCTGGAAGGAAGACACGAAGTTGCCCGACTGACTCGCGATCGCGATGCGGCCCGCGGGCGGGTACGGAGCGACGATCTGCGCGCACAGCTTCGCCGGCGTCGACACGACACCCTGACCGTTCGGGCCCGCGAGCACGATGCCGAGCTCGCGGGCGAGGGCGATCAGTTCGTCCTCGGCCTTACGGCCCTCGGGTCCGGCCTCGCCGTAGCCCGCGCTCGTGAGGAACGCGGCGCGCACGCCTTTCTTCGCACACGCGCGCAGGAGGTCGACGTTGGCGGCGGCGGGGGTGCACACGAAGACGAGGTCCCACGGCCCGTCGCCGAGATCGTCGACGTTCGCCACCGTGTCGACACCGAGCACCGACGTGCCTTCGAGGTTGGTCGCGCCGACCTTGCCCTCGTAGCCCGCGGCGAGGATGTTGTGCAGCGCGACGAACCCGAACTTCCCCGGATGCGTCGACGCGCCCGCGACGATCACGCCCCGCGGTTCGAACAGCGCCCGCAAATCCCCAACTGGCGTCGCTGAGGCAGGCGGCGTCTGGTTCTCCGACGCCAGTTCGACGAGGGCGTCGACCGCGAGGGGCTTGCCGTCGACGACGATCAGCGGATTGAGGTCGACCGACGCGACGTCGGGCCGGTCGGCGGCGAGGCGCGAGAGTCCGAGGAGGACCGCGGCGAGCGCGTCGCGGTCGACCGCCGGTTCGCCCCGGAACGGACCGAACAGCTTCTGGGTCGCGAGGTCGTCGACGATTTCTCGGGCGTCGATTTCGGCAAGGGGCACGAGGCGGAACGCGACGTCGCCCAGCGCCTCGGCCAGCACACCGCCCACCCCGAGCATCACGCACGGCCCGAACTGCGGATCGCGCACGAGCCCGGCGATCAGCTCGCGGTTGCCCTTGACCATCGGCGCGACGAGCAGCTCGACTGCACCGTCGTCGGGCGTCGCCGCGGTCAGCAGCGCGTCCGCTGACGCGCGCACGGCATCGGCGTCGCCCAGGTTCAGGCGTACGAGCCCACGTTCGGTCTTGTGTGCGATCGCGTCGCCGCACAGCTTCACGACGACGGGATATCCGAGCGCGCTTGCCGCCGACACCGCGCCGGCGGCGTCGGAAGCGGTGCGCTCGTCGAGCACGGGCACCCCGTACGACGCGAGCAGTTGTTTCGATGCGGCTTCCGAAAGCGTGGACACGACGCCGGGATCGTAGTGGTCGCCTCGTCGTGCGAAACTGCTCGTATGCCGCTCGCCGCGCGTTCATTCCCTACCTGACCCCCGGAGAGGGGGTGAATCAGGGAATGAACACGCGTCCGCGCATGCGGACAGTAGGGGTTTGCTCCGCGGCGTGGCGCCGGCCGCCGCCGCCAACGGGCGCCGGGACGATCACACTGCGCTCTTGCGGTCTTTCCAGTACTCGTCGCGCAGCACGCGCTTGAGGAGCTTGCCCGAATCGGTACGAGGCAGCGCGTCGCGGAGCTCGTAGGCACGCGGCTGCTTGTACC
>JANNHK010000014.1:0-2708 GCA_031404355.1 Actinomycetes bacterium | reverse complement strand
CGCGGCAGTTGATGAGGAGCGAGATCGCCTCGTCGAAGGTGAAGACGGGGCCGCCGTTGATCGCCGTGTACGCCTGGCCGTCGAGGACGAAGTCGACGGTCAGCACCGTGCCCGCGGGCCCGGGACCATCGTCGCCGTAGTAGGTGACGTTGACGACCTTCGAGTTGGGGAACACCGAGACGTAGAACTCGGCGGCCTCGAGACCCTGGGTGTCGAACCAGAGGTTGGGCGTGATCCGGGGCATGACACTGCTCCTGTCGCGTCGGCGGGTTTCTCTACACGTACCGACCGTTGTACCCGGCGAAACTCACCGGGACATGACCAATCGTTCCGCGATCGCAACGGTGGTCAGGTGGGTGTTTGCCTTCGGGAGGTCGGGCATCACGGAGGCGTCGCACACCCGCAGGTGCTCGTAGCCGATGACGCGGCAGTGGGTGTCGACCACGGCCGCGGGGTCGTCGGGTGAGCCCATCCGGCAGGTTCCCGCTGCGTGTACGTAGTCGGTGACGTTGGCCATGAGCCACGCGTCGACGGCATCGTCCGAATTGAGCTCGACTATGGGTGTCGTGAGCGCGAGCACGCCGTCGCTGATAGCAGTGACAGCCGGGTGCTGCACGACGTCGATCATGCGGTACACGCAGTCGCGCAGGCGGACGCGGTCGCGGTCGTCGGTGAGCATCCGGAACTCGACGATTGGATCGACGAGCGGGTCGGCCGAACGCAACCGCACCGTGCCCGTTGAGAACACCCGCATGACCGCACCCATGAGCCGGCCGCCCGCGAGTGCGGCAGTATCGATACCGACAGCCCCGAACCAGATCATCTGCATGTCGTTCGGACCGGCGTCGGCCAGACCCGACGTGTACCGGAGCAAGGACGTGAACAGCGACACGTCGGGCGACGACATGCGGGCTTCGGGGCGGAGCGCGATTTCGAAGCCCGGAGTCGCCGCGTGTTCCTTCAGATTCGCGCCGACAGGAAGGCCGCCGTCGACACCGATGCCCGACCGCAACAGGATCGCGGGGGAGTGGATCGCGCCCGCGCTCACGATGACGTCGCGCGCCGTGAGCTCCTCGCCTGTTGCCGTGCGCACCCCTATGGCGCGGCGCCCGTCGAACAGGACGCGGTCGACCAACACGTCGCCGCGTATCGCGAGGTTCGGCCGAGCGCGTGCGGATTCCAGGTACGCGTCGTTGGTCGAGACCCGCCGGCCGTTGCGCACAGTCAACGCGAGACGGCTCACGCCGGTCGCGTCGCGCGCGTGGTAGTCGTCGCTCTCGGGGTAGCCGAGGCCCGTCATGGCGACGCGCAGTGCGTTGTCGAGCGGCGAGAGCGCGTCGAACGGAGTGCGCGCCAGCGGGATCGGCCCGCCCTTGCCGTGCAGCCCGTCGCCGCCGTAGTCGACGTCGTCCTCGACGCGCAGGAACGCTTCGAGCATCTCGGGCCGGCCCCAACCGGGGCAACCGAGTTCGTGGGCCCAGCGCTCGTAGTCGTCGCGCGTGCCGCGGATCGCGCCCATCGCATTGACCGACGACGAACCACCCGCGCCGCGGCCTCGCACGTACAGCGTCTCGGCCTGGCCGTCGCTTCGGGTGGCGACGAGATCGGGCCACGTGCGGCCCGGTGCGAAGACAGCGTTGTAGAAGTTCGCGGCGTGCACGGCCGCGGGCGTGCCGGCCGTCGTGTGGTCGGGCCCCGCTTCGAGCAGCAACACCGAGGTGTTCGGGTCTTCGGACAGGCGGGCCGCGAGCACCGCGCCCGCCGACCCCGCGCCGACGACGATCACGTCGTACGTCGTCACGGCGTCCTGAACACCGGTTCGTAGTGCTCGACGACCGGGAACGGGTCATAGAAGTGATGCAGGAGTGCACGCCACTTCTCGTATTCGGGCGAACCGCGGAACCCTTCGGTGTGGTCTTCGAGGCGTTCCCACTCGACGAGCAACAAGTACCGCGTGGGCTGTTCGATGCACCGGTCGAGCACGAGCGACCGGAATCCGGGCATCGACGCGATGATCGACTTCGCTTCCGAGAACGCGCGCTCGAAGTTCGCTTCCTCGCCCGGGATGACGTCCAGCACTGCCTGCTCGAGGATCATCCCGGCAGCATGCCAGGGGGTCTCCTGTCGTCGGCGACTGCCGGTCTCGGGTTGGTGCCTCGGGCTGGTATCACTGGTGTATTGTTGGTGTATGTCACGCACCAACATCGATATCGACGACGAGGCATGCCGGGCGGTCATGGATCGATACCGCCTGGCGAGCAAGCGCGAAGCGGTCAACTTTGCGCTCCGAACCGTCGCCGGTGAACCGCTCGACGTCGATGATGCCCGTCGACTGCGCGGATCGGGCTGGGACGGCGACCTCGACGAGATGCGTACGAACCGCGTCTCGTGATCCTCGTCGACACGTCGGCCTGGATCGAGTTCCTACGCGACACCGGCAGTGCCGTGTGTCAGCGAGTCGACGCACTGCTCGATGACGCAATCGCGGTGTGCGACCCGATTCGTATGGAGGTGTTCGCCGGCGCCCGAGACGAAGCGCACCTCACCAACCTGCGCGGATTGCTGGCGCGGGCGTCGATCGTGCCAGTTGGACCGACGCACTACGAGCGAGCGGCGGCGATGTATCGAACCTGTCGGCGCAACGGCGAGACCGTCCGCAAGCTGATCGACTGCCTCATTGCCGCCGCGGCAGTCGATGCCGGAATACC
>JANNHK010000013.1:0-14168 GCA_031404355.1 Actinomycetes bacterium | reverse complement strand
TCGTCGACGGATACGGCATGGTCGAGTTGGGCGGGGGAGTCGCAGTGCGCGTCTTCGCGCCCGTGCCACTACCGATGTCGGGCGCGTTGCGGCCCGTCGAGGGCCACGAGTTCCGCATCGCCGACGAGCACGGGCTCGACGTGCCGCGCGGCGTCGTCGGCGAGTTGCTCATCAAGGGCCCCAACGTGATGCGCGGCTACCACGGCCGCGACGACGCCACCGCCGAAGCGTTCACGGCCGACGGTTGGCTACGCACCGGCGACCTGGCGCGGGCCCGCGGGTTCGGGTTTTTCGAGCTGACCGGCCGCAAGAAAGACGTCGTCAAGCACGGCGGGTACTCGGTGTTCCCGGTCGAGGTCGAGCGCGTCCTCGAGGAACACCCGGCGGTGGCCGAAGCCGTGGTGCTCGGGATCGCCGACGAGCGCAAAGGCGAAGTGCCCGTGGCCGCGGTGCGACTCAACGCGGGTGCAAGCGTCGCCGACGGCGAGTTGGCCGCGTACGCGGCCGAGCGCCTCAGCGACTACAAGGTGCCCACCCGCGTGCTCGTCGTCGACGACCTCCCGCGCACCGGTACCGAGAAGGTGCGCAAGGCCGACCTCCGCCCGCTGTTCACGTGAGCGCGGTTCGCGACCGCGTCGAAGCCGCACTCGCGGGGCTCGACCGCGTCGCCGATCTGAACGCGGTGGCATGGCGCGACGACGCCGCGGTGCGCGCCGCCGCCGATCAGCTCGGGTCCGATCCGATCGGTCCGCTACACGGTGTCCCGATCTCCGTGAAGGACTGGATCGAGGCGACACCGTTCCCGTGCGCGGCGGGTGAACCGCTACATAGGGACCGCCGACCCGAACGAGACGCCACCGTCGTCGCCCGGCTCCGCGCCGCCGGTGCCATCGTCGTGTGCAAGGCGAACTGCGGCGAGACGTCGGAGTTGCACGGCACGCCCCGGAACCCGCTCGACCCCACCCGCACGCCCGGTTACAGCTCGTCGGGCGACGCCGTGCTCGTCGCCGCGGGTGTCGTGGCGATCGGGTTGGGCAGCGACTCGGGCGGCAGCTTGCGCTTCCCGGCCCACTGCACCGGCCTGGTGACGTTGCGCTCGACGTACGGACGCGTTCCCGTCAGCGGGCACTTCCCGCGCGCGGGTGCGATGTTCGACAGCCGCACGGTCATCGGTCCGCTCACGCGCACCGTTGCGGAACAGCGGCTGCTGCTCGGCATCCTCGCCGGCCCGGACGGTCGCGATCCGTCGTGCCCGCCGGTGCCGCTCGACGAACCGCGCCCCGCGCGCGGGTTGCGCGTCGCGGTCGCGGGCGGCGTCGAGGCCGGCGTCGTCGCCGCGCTGACCCGGGCGGGCGCGACCGTGGTCGACGACGAGGACCCGCTCGACATCGACGATTCCCGCTCGATCACGTTGCGCTACTGGGGCCGCTCCTCGCTCACGGGACCCGAAGTCGACGAGATGCTCGGCGACTGGGACCGCTCCCGCGCCCGCGCGATGCGCCGCCTCGAACGGTACGACGCGATCGTGTCGCCCGCGGCGCCGCACCCGGCGCCACTGTTGGGTGCGTCGTCGCTCGCGGACTGGACCTACATGCTCGGTGCGAGCCTGTGGGGTTGGCCCGCGCTCGTCGTACCCGCGTCCACGTCACCCGAAGGTTTGCCGCTCGGCGTGCAGATCGTCGCGGGCCCCTGGCGCGAGGAAACGTGTCTCGCGCTCGGCGAAGCGGTCGAGGGCACTTCAGGCTGACGGGCGGCGCGCGAGCAGCTCGCCGTGCAGCACCGCGATGTACCCGTCGGGCTGCTCGGCCCACCGCCGCCACGCGCCCGCGATCGCGGCGAGTTCGGCGCGGTCGCTGAAGCCGTACGCGAGTGCCTGCTTCGCGTACGACGACTGCTCGACGCGGTCGGCCCACAACCCGCCCCACCACGCGCGGTCCTCGGGCTCGGAGAACGTCCACGTCGAACTGCCGGCCGCGATGTCCGTGAACCCGGCGCTCTGCGCCCACCCCAGGAGGAAGCGGCCCGCATCGGGTTCGGCGTCGTTGCGGCGCGCGATCTGGTGGTACAGCTCGTTCCACCGGTCGAGCAGCGGATCGCGCGGCGCCCACACGAAGCCTGCGTAGTCGCTGTCGCGCACGGCAACGAGGCCGCCCGGGCGCAGGACCCGACGCATTTCGGTGAGCGCTCGCACCTGGTCGGTGAGATGCTGGAGCACCTGGTGCGCGTGCACGACGTCGAACGACGCGTCGGCGAAGTCGAGGGCATACACGTCGCCCGTCGCGAACGACACGTTGACACCCGCGAGCGCCGTGGCCTGGTCGATCACGTCGTCGGCGCGGTCGATGCCCACGACCCGGCCCGGCGCGACGCGTGCCCCGAGGTCGGCGGTGATTGTGCCCGGCCCGCACCCGACGTCGAGCAGGTCGAGGCCGGCGCGGAGGTGGCGGAGCAGGTAGCCCGCCGAGTTTTCGGCCGTGCGCCAGGTGTGGCTCCGCAACACCGATTCGTGGTGCCCGTGCGAGTACGTGTCACCCATGCTTTGCTCCGGATCGATTCGCCCCACCCGATTCGTGGCACGCTATCGGGCTATGGCTCAGATACTGCAGGTCGGCGGCGGGATGTGCGGGCTCCTCAGCGCGGTGCTGCTCGCGAAGGACGGGCACGACGTCACCCTCCTCGAACGCGACGCGATGGAACCGCCCGCGGATCCCGAAGAGGCATGGGAACGGTGGGAGCGCAAGGGCGTGAACCAGTTCCGGATGCTGCACTTCCTCCAGCCCCGGTTCCGCGCGATCGCCGAAGTGCACCTCCCCGAATTCGTCGACGCGCTCGACAAGGCGGGCGCGGCCCGGTTCAACAGCATCGACGAGATCGACGACGCGGTCACCGGCAGGAGGCGCGCCGACGACGATCGCTTCACCGCGCTGACCGGTCGCCGGCCGGTCATCGAGTCGGCCATGGGTGCGGTCGCCGACTCGACGCCCCGGCTCACGGTGCGGCGCGGCGTGGCCGTAGCGGGACTGTTGACGGGCGCGTCGGCGAACGGGCACCCGCACGTCACCGGTGTGCGCACCGAGTCGGGCGAAGAGATTCGTGCCGACCTCGTGATCGACGCGATGGGCCGCCGGTCGGCGCTGCCCCGCTGGCTCACCGACATCGGCGCGCCGCCCGTGCCCGAAGAAGAAGAAGACTGCGGGTTCATCTACTACGGAAGGCACTTCCGTTCGGACGACGGTTCGCTGCCCCCGGTGCAGGGTGGATTGCTGACCGCGCTCGGCACGATCTCGACGTTGTTGCTGCCCGCCGACAACGGCACGTGGGGCATCGGCATCGTCACCTCGGCCGAAGACAAGCAGATGCGCGCCCTCAAAGACGTCGACAAGTGGACCGCGGTGGTGCGCGACATCCCCGCCGCCGCACCCTGGCTCGAGGGTGAGCCGCTCGACGAACGCATTGCCGTGATGGCCGGCATCCCCGACCGGCACCGCACGTTCGTCGTCGACGGCGAACCCGTCGTCACCGGGCTCGTCGCCGTTGCCGACGCGTGGGCCTGCACCAACCCGTCGGTGGGCCGCGGCATCACGATCGGGCTGATCCATGCGCTCGCGCTGCGGGAAACGGTCGCGGCGCAGGGGTTCGACGACCCGGCCGCGCTGGCGCGCGCGTTTCACGACAAGACGATGGAAACGGCCGAACCGTGGTACCGCGCGACCCTCGCGTTCGACTCCGCCCGCCTCGCCGAGATCGGTGCTCAACTCGACGGCCGCGAGTACGTGTCCGACGACCCGACGTTCCCGATCGTGCAGGCGCTCATCGCGGGCGCCGCCCAGGACCCCGACGTGCTCCGCGGACTGCTCTCGATCGGCGGGATGATCGCGACTCCCGACGAACTGTTTTCCGACGCCGCGCTGTTCGAGAAGGTGCTGGGGTTCGCGGGACAGGAAGTGGCACCGCCCAATGCACCGACCCGCGAGAAGCTCCTCGAATTGGTCGGCTGATGCCGCTCGAAATCATCGGTGCCGGCTGGGGCCGCACCGGAACGCTGTCGTTGAAGCAGGCGCTCGAACAGCTCGGCTACCCGTGTCACCACATGTTCGAGATCTTCCTGCACAACGAACACATCAAGACTTTCACGGCGGCCGCGCGCGGTGAAGCGGTCGATTGGGAGACGGTATTCGGCGAGTACCGCGCCACGGTCGACTGGCCCGGCGCCACGTACTGGCGTGAACTCACGGCGGCGTATCCCGACGCGAAGGTGATCCTGTCGGAGCGCGATCCGCAGCAGTGGTACGAAAGTTTCGAAGCGACGATCTCGGGCGGGGTGCGCGGCGGCCTGGTCGACAACCCCGAGTGGCACGAGATGGTGCAGCTCGGGATCGTCCGACGCGACTTCGAAGGCAACGCCGACGACCGCGACCACCTCGTCGCACTGTTCGAACGCCACAACGCGGAGGTACGCGCGACCGTCCCGCCGGAGCGGCTCCTGGTGTTCGAGGCCCGCCAGGGTTGGGACCCGCTGTGCGCGTTTCTCGGTGTCCCCGTCCCGGACGACGCCTTCCCCCACGCCAACGACCGTTCGCAGTGGAACAAGCCCCCCGAGGCGTAGCCGCCCCATGAGCACACCGGGGATGGCGCGGCGGGACTTCATTCTGCGGACTGCATTCGCGGCCGGCGCGACGGCGTTCCTTGCCGCGTGCGGCGCGAGTGGGGATGACGACGGCGGCGCGGCCGCCCCGGGCCCGACCACGACGCCACCGACCTCGATGCCGCCGCGCGCCGATGGGAAGTGGTGGCTCGAAGGCAACTTCGCTCCGATCGACACCGAGATCGAGACGACCGAGCTCGTCGTGCACGGCGAGATCCCCGACGTGCTGCAGGGTCTCTACGTGCGGAACGGTTCGAACCCGGTGCCGAAGTCGTCGCCGCACTGGTTCCTCGGCGACGGCATGCTGCACGGCGTCATGCTCGGCGCCGGTTCCGCGTCGTGGTATCGCAACCGTTACGTGAAGACCGCGCTGTACGACCTGGGCGGCGGGCTCGCCGCCGCGGGCGCGCCGGGCGGTGCGTCGAGCCTCAGCAACGTCTCGATGATCCACCACGCCGGCAAGCTGCTGTCGCTCGGCGAAGTCGGGTTGCCGTACGCAATCTCACCGGCCGACCTCACGACAATCGGTGTGCACGACTTCGGCGGCGCCGTGAAGGGCAATGTCACCGCGCACCCGAAGATCGATCCCGCGACCGGGCGGATGCATTTCTTCGGCTACGGCTTCACCGAACCGTTCCTCATGTACTACGTCGCCGAGGCCGACGGCACGCTGCTCACGGCCGAACCCGTCGCGGTCGGCGCGGCGTCGATGATCCACGACTTCGCGATCACCGACCGAGACGTGATCTTCTGGGAAATGCCCGTGTTGTTCGACTTCGACCTGGCGATCGAAATGGTGGCGACCCCCGACTCCGACATCATGCCCTACGTGTGGACGCCGTCCTACGGGTCTCGCATCGGCATCATGCCGCTCGGCGGGCCCGCGAGTGCGATCCGTTGGGTCGAGATCGACAACTGCTACGTCTTCCACGGCGTGAACGCGTTTCGCAACGGTGACGACGTCGTGATCGACGTGTCCCGGCTCGAGCACGTGTTCAACGGTGGTGCGCTCGGCACCCCGCCGGCGCTGCACCGGTGGACGGTCAACACCGCGGGCGCGGCCCTGACGTTCACCGACGACGTGCTCAGCGACCGTCCGGCCGATCTGCCGAGCGTCGACCGTCGCTCTTGGGGTCGCGAGTACCGACACAGCTGGCGGGTCGAGGTCGGCGACGCGACCGACACCGTCGACCTGCGCGGCGTCGTGCACTACGACACCAAGACCGGCCGCGAGCAGCGGTGGGACCCGGGCGCGGGGAACGGGTCCGGGGAGTGGCTGTTCGTCCCGTCGGGCGACGACGAAGGCGACGGCTTCCTGCTGACGTACACCTACGACGCGGCCGAGGACACGAGCGCGCTCGTCATCCTCGACGCCCAGGACGTCGGGGCCGGCCCCGTCGGCCGCGTCGAGATCCCCCAGCGGGTGCCGTACGGCTTCCACGCGGCGTGGGTGCCGGCCACCGAGATATAGCCACGACGATGGCTCCCTCGCTCGCCGCGTAGGGGCCTTCGGCGCGAGGGCGGCTCCCTGCGTCCGCACGGCTACACTCACCCTCCGAGAAGGGGAGTATCCCGACACGGCGGCGTTCGTCACTACGGCCTCACAGCCCGGCGCCCCGGCCTGCAGCGAAAGCGCGGGTGGGAGAGACCTTCGGATCCGTACCCACGTGAATCCGGAGGAACCCCCAGAATGCTCACTGCCGCCTCGACGTCCGCGTCGGAGTCGTTCGTCGACATCGATGTCCCGCCCGGCGCGTGGGTCGCGCTGCTCGCGACCATCGGCGTGATGCTCACGATCGACCTCGTCATCCACCGCGGTCACAAGGAGCCGACGCCACGGCGCGCGCTCGTCGAGTCGCTCGTGTGGGTCGCGTGCGGACTCTCGTTCGCAGGCGTGCTCGCACTCACCGCGGGACGGGCCGCGTCGGGCGAGTATCTCGCCGGCTACCTGATCGAGAAGTCGCTGTCGGTCGACAACGTGTTCGTGTGGGCGGTGTTGTTCTCGACGTTCGCGATCCCGTTGCGCTACCAGCACCGGGTGTTGTTCTGGGGCGTGTTCGGTGCCCTCGTCCTGCGCGCCATCTTCATCTTCGCCGGAGTCGCGCTCATAGCGCAGTTCTGGTGGCTGCTCGTCGTGTTCGGTGTGTTCCTGATCTACACCGGCGTGAAGGTCGTGCGGCATCGGGCCGACGAAGGCACACACGGCCACGAACGCGCGGTGCGCCTGTTGCGCCGGTTCATGCCCGTCTCCGAACAACTCGACGGGCACCGGTTCTTCACGCGCGTCAACGCCCGCCGGGTCGCGACGCCGCTCCTCGCCGCGCTCGTCGCGATCGAGTTCACCGACGTCGTCTTCGCCGTCGACTCGGTTCCCGCAATCCTCGCGGTGAGCAACGAACCGTTCATCGTGTTCGCGTCGAACGCGTTCGCGATCCTCGGTCTACGCGCCGCGTACTTCCTGCTCGCCGGGTGGAAGGACCGCCTGCACTACCTCGGCCACGGCTTGGGTGCGATCCTCGTGTTCGTCGGCATCAAGATGTCGGTGTCGCACTGGTGGCACATGCCGACCGCGCTGTCGCTCGGTGTCATCGTCGCCCTGCTGATCGCGGCCGTGGTCGCCTCTCGGCTCAAGGAGAAGGCGGCCGCGACGGTCGACGGCTGAGCGACCGCTTTCCCTCGTCCGTTCGCGGGGCGGCACCCATCCCGTAGCCTGGGCGGCGGTGGCAACCACCGAGCCCATTCCGATCGACCGTACGGCTGTCGCGATCTTCGCGATACCGATCGCGGTCTTCACGATTGCCAACTGGGTCGGTGAAGCGCTCGCGCCCACGCTGCTCGAGGACTACCCCCTCCTGCTCATCGCGCTCGCGCCGAAGACCCGCAACTTCGTACTGGTCTCGCCGAGCGTCGACATCCTGCCGTTCATGCTCGTCACGGTCGGCCGCCTGCTCATCAGCGACCCGCTGTTCTATTGGTTCGGGCGCAAGTACGGCGACGTCACCGTCCGGTGGATGGAGAAGAAGGCCGGCTCCGGCGCGGCGTTGATTCTGTGGATGGAACGGGCGTTCAAGAAGGCATCGTGGGCGATGGTCGCGCTCATGCCGAACAACTGGATCTGCCTGTTCGCAGGCGTGACCGCCATGAACGTGTGGGCGTTCGCAATCCTCAACGTCGGCGGCACAGTCGCCCGCATGCTCGCGATCCGCTGGCTCGGCGACGCGTTCTCCGAGCCGATCCTCTCGTTTACCGGCTGGATCGGCGACCATCGCTGGTGGCTCACGGGAGTGACGGTCACGATCGTGCTCATCACGATTGTGCACTCGGCGCGCAAGTCGGGCGGGCTGATCGAGTCGCCCGAGGAGATCGCCGAAGAACTCGAAGAACTCGAAGAAGTCGACGAGGGTGAGCGGCCTCCTGGCCTGCACGGGGGGTGACGGTGGCGCAGTGCCTTGCTGCGGTTGAACCCACACCGAGCACGCCCTCCGCAAGACACTGCGCCACCGCCCTGTCACCGCTCACCCCCACCGACTGAGAAAAGAAGCTGTCCTCGCGTGCGGCGTCTTGGGGTCGGTCGCACGTCTCGCCCGGCAACGACGGACCACGTCGCACGGGGGAAAAGCTCTTCTCTCTTTTCAGGGGGAGAGAAGTGGGATGTCGGTGGTGGTGTTCCGTCCGGCGGCGTGATGGGTGTGGGTTCGTCGCAGGAGGGAACACCACCACCGGCACCCAGCGTGCAGGTCAAGCGGCCGCTAAGGCGATACGCAGGGAACTCCTGCGCAGTGGTCGGCGAAGAATCCGTCGACTTGGAGGAAGTCGCTCCCCTCAGAGAACCTGGCCATCATGGCCACGGGGGAAGCGGGCGCCAACGCGCCTGAAAAAGAGTTAGCGGCTGCCGCGCCGTACGAGGTGCTCGAGCAGCGAGATGACGACCGACTTTACGGAGTCCTTGTGCCGGGCATCGCAGTCGACGATCGGGACTTCGTCGGAGAGCCCGAGCGCTTCGCGGATGTCGGGGATCGAGTGCCGGTGCGACCCTTCGAAGCGGTTCATGCCGATGACGAACGGGACTTTGCGCGTTTCGAAGTAGTCGACGGCGTCGAAACAGTCGGCGAGACGACGCGTGTCGGCGAGCACGACTGCACCGAGCGCGCCCGTGCAGAGGTCGTCCCACATGAACCCGAAGCGTTCCTGACCCGGCGTGCCGAACAGGTACATCACGAGGTCGTTGTCGACGGTAATGCGACCGAAGTCCATCGCGACGGTCGTCGTCGTCTTCGTGGCGACCTGCGACGTGTCGTCGACGCCGAGCGACTCGGTGGTCATCGCCGCTTCGGTCGTGAGTGGGGTGATCTCGGAGATGGCCCCGACAAAGGTCGTCTTGCCGACACCGAAACCTCCGGCAACGACGAACTTCACCGACGTCATGCGCCGCGTCTGCGCGGCCGGGGCGTTAGAGGGCACGGACACGATCGATCATCCTGGTCAGGACCGACAGTTCGATGTCGACCGGGTCGCTGTGGTGCACGACGAGCCGGTTCTCGGCGACGAGGTCGTCCACGAGCACCATGGCGACGCCGAGGGGAACGTCGAGCTTGCCCGCGACCTCACCCACCGAGAGCGGCTCCCGGCAGAGTTCGAGGATCCGGGCGTGCTCGAAGTCGTTGGTGCCGATGCCTTCGCCGGCGGTCTGCACCATCGTCTCGATGCGCAGCGACGCGTCGCTCGCACGCGTCCGCCCGCCGGTAATAACGAATGGTCGAACCAGGTCGCCGTTGCTCATGCTCAAGACAGCACCGCCACCTTCAGTTCCGTGACGAGCGCGGGGGTGAGCACGGTGCCGGCCCGTTCGACGAGGAGGCCCATCTGATAGCCGACCGCGCCGATGTCGCAGTTGCGGTCGCTGACAACGCCGAGGCAGCTGCCGTCGGACACGGACGACACGAACAGGAACCCGCCGTGCATTGCGATGATGACCTGGTCGAGGCCACCGAGCGCGAAGCAACGGGCGGTGCTGTGACCGAGGCTGGCCAAGCCGGAAATGATCGCGGCGAGTTGCTCGGCGGCCGTGCGCGGAACGGCGCGCGACAGGGCCATGAGCAAACCATCGGACGACACCGCGACCGCGCTCGTGACCCCGGCCGTCGTATCGACGAAGTTGTTCAGCAGCCAGTTGAAGCGCTGCGCCTCCGCACTCACCGCGCGTTGGTCGATATTGGTCATCGCCTACCTTCCGTCAATGCCGGTGCGCGTCTTCACGCCCGCGCTCGGCCGCGGCGCGGAACGCCGCGTACGCCGCCATGTTCGATTGCATTTCGTCGGAAAGCGGTGCGCCGGGCGCGGCGGGCGCCTCACCGTTCTCGGATTCGGATTCGGAGTCAGACGCTTCGGAGTCAGGTGCTTTGGAGTCAGGTGCTTTGGAGTCAGGCGCTTCGGCAGCGTTGCCGTTGCTCGCGGGCGTGAGCGGTGTCGGCGCCGCCACCGCGGCGGTGAGCGCCGGCGCAGTCTTGCGGCCGCCATCGCGGCGGCGGGGCAGCTTGGGCAGCAGGTCGTCGACGTTGGCGTCGACGAAGTACGGCACCGCGTTCATTTCCTTGACGAGGTCGTCGGCACCGATCACGTCGCCGATCGCACCGATGACGGCATCGGCCTCGGCCTCGCGCTCGTTGCGGTCGGAGACCAACTCCGGGTATGGGTCGCCCGGCGGTAGCGCGCTCGCGGCCGCGTGTACGGGCTCGGGTTCGGGTGTCGGTTCGGGAGTGAAGACTGCCTCTTGTTGGGCGGCGGGAATCAGGAACGACGACACGCGCGGCGCGGCCGGGGCGGCGGGCGCGGTCGACTCGTGCGTGGGCGGTTCGGTCTCGGGTTCGGGTACCGGTTCCGGCTCGGGTTCCGGGTCGGCGTCGATGCTCTCGAAGTCGAAGTGCACGGCCGCGGCCGGGACGGGTTCGTCGGCCGGGACGGGTTCGTCGACCGGGACAGGTTCGTCGAGGTACGCGGGGGCGCGGATGCCGTCGGGTTCCGCCTCGGGTTCGGGTTCTGGTTCCGGGCGGGCTTCGGGTTCGAAGTTCTCGAAATCGAACACGGACGTGGCGGCCGGACCTTCGAAGCCATCGACGAGCGCGGGCGGCAGCACGATGGTCGCCGTGACACCGCCGCCGGGTGACTCCGTCAACGCGACGGCGACCTCGTGGCGCATCGTGAGCTGACCGACCACGTAGTGACCGAGGTAGCGCGACGGCGCGAGTGTCAACGAGTTGCTCGTCACGAGCCGTTCGTTGGCCCGGGCCAGTTCCTCGGGAGTCATGCCGATGCCGTGGTCGTTCACGCTGATGACGTACCCGTTCGGCGTGAGCCGGCCGTAGAGGTCGACGACCGCATCGGGCGGCGAGAACGTCAGGCCGTTCTCGAGCAGTTCGGCGAGCACGTGGCTGAGATCGGCGACCGCGTGGCCGACGATGGTCGTGGTGTCGAGCTGGTGGATACGCACCCGCGAGAAGTCCTCGACCTCGCCGAGTGCCGCCCGCACGAGGTCGCCGACCGGCTGCGCGGCCCGCCACTGCCGCGGTGCCTCTTCGCCGGCGAGCACGAGCAGCGACTCGGCGTTGCGGCGCATGCGCGTCGCGAGGTGGTCGAGTTTGAACAGCTGGTCGAGCAGCTCGGGGTTCTGTTCCCGAGACTCGAGCGTCGAGATCAGTTCGATCTGACGCGAGAGCAGCTGCTGCGTGCGGCGGCCCAGGTTGACGAGGGCGTCGGCGATGCTGCGGCGCAACGCGGCCTGCTCGGTCGCGAGGTCGACGGCCTTCTGCTGGAGCACGTTGAGCGCGTCGGCGACGTCGGAGATCTCGGCACCGCCCCGACCGATCACGGGCTGGAGGTGCACCGTCTCGTCCGCGGCGGGCGCGGCGAGGACCTGGGCGACGACCTCGGGCAAGCGCACGTTCGCGACTTCCAACGCTTCGTCTGCAAGCGCCCGCAGCGGCTTGGTGATCCACACGTTGGCGAGGTACAGGACGAACACCGACAGGGCGACGGAACTCGCGGCGGCGAGCAAGTACATGCCCGAGCCGCGCAGCTGGAACCCGACGACGACGGTGAGCGCGATGAGCGGCACGGCGAGCGCGGCGGCGAGCTTCGAACGAATCGTCAGCTTGGTGTTCACATCAAGTTCCCATCCGGTTGGACAAGGGCGGGGCGCGGAATTCCACCCGTGTCGAGCGCCGTCCTGATGGCGCCGACTTCCGGGTCGAGGGCGCGGGCCGCAGCCAGCACCTGCTCGTCATCCGTGACGTACACGCAGCGCTTCTCGGCCGACACCGCGACGAGCGCGTCGATCAGATCGGCAGGAGCCGGAGTAAAGGGCTCGACGAGCAGCAAGATCGGGGCCGCGGTCTCCTGCGCGCACAGCAGCAGGAGCCCTTCGGTCGTCGTGATGTCCGTCGTGTCGAGAAGTTCGCGCCGGGCCTGCATGCGGCGCAGCAAGCCGTCGGCGTCGCGCGCGTCGGTGCCGGGCTCGAGGCGGTCGACCATGACTGCGAGCTGGCGTTCGGCGACGGCGGCGTCGCGCCGGACCGCGTCGAGATCGGTCTGGGCGTCGCGTACCTGTCCTTCGCGCGTCGTCAACGCGGCGGCGACGGAGCTCCGGACCGACGCGATCTGCTCGCGCAGTGCCTCGATCTCGTTTGACGGTTCCGGCGTCTCGCCTCGGCCAGATAACGGTTGGACCGCGTCTCGTCGCCACCGCCCTCGTACTCGACGAGGCGTCCGCTGGTCAGGATGATCGGGAACTGCTTGCCGATGTCCTTGTTTTTCTCCTGCAGCGATTTGAACAGCGTGGGCAGACGCCAGAAGGTCTTGCGGTCGTCGTGGGTCGGGTACTTGGCTACCAGCTCCGGCCGCGTCGAGTACAGCGGCTCGCGGTGCTGCGGAATCGGATCGGGGAAGTTCCAGACGATGGCGCGCGCCTTCGCATTGCCGAACGGGTGGCAACCGTGGTTCGCCATCGCCACGCGAATGATGCCGCCCGACGGATCGGTCTTCCAGTTCTTGCCTTCAGCCTTCTTCTTCTCGTCTTCCGTCAGCTCATCCCACCAACCCAGCTTCTTCAGCAGCAGATGGTCGAACTCGGGGTAGCCGGTGGTGAGGTCGGCGCCCTTCGAGTGAGAACCGTCGGCCGCGAGCAAGGACGTGCCGTCACGTTCGACGCCGAAGTTGGCGCGGAAGTTGCCGCCGCCGTCCATCACATGCTGATCGGTGTTGTAGAGCACGTGGGTGCCGGGGTGCTTCATCTCCGGCGTGCCGTAGCAGGGCCACGGCAGGCCGAAATAGTCCCCGTCAAGCTTGTAGCCGGTCTCCTTGTCGATGCCGCCCTTGGCGCGCAATGTCGTGACGTCGAAGACGTTCATGTTGCGCATGTGCGCCTTCAGGCGCTCGGGGCTCTGGCCGGTGTAGCCGATGGTCCAGGCGGCGCGGTTGATCTCGCGCAGCACGTCCTCGGGCACGGGTTCATCCATGCCCTTGACCTTCTGCAGCTTGATCTTGCTGCCGACGAGCTCTTTCGCGAAGCCCAGCTTTTCGGCCAGCTGGTACATGATCATGTGGTCGCTGCGCGCTTCGAACAGCGGCTCGATGACCCTTTCGCGCCACTGGATCGAGCGGTTCGACGCAGTCACCGACCCCGTGGTCTCGAACTGCGTCGTCGCCGGCAACAGGTAGACGGCGCGGTTCGGGTTCAGGTCATCGGCGTTGCCGGGCATCGCCGCCATCGCCGCGGTGGCCGACGGGAACGGGTCGATCACGACCAGCAAATCGAGCTTGTCGAGCGCCTTCTTCAGCTCGAGCCCGCGCGACTGCGAGTTCGGCGCGTGGCCCCAGTAGAACAGGCCGCGCAGGTTGCTGGGCTGGTCGATCAGCTCGTTCTTCTCGAGCACGCCGTCGATCCAGCGCGACACCGTCATGCCCGGCTTGGACATCATGCCAGGCGCGTACTGCTTCTTCATCCAGTCGAAATCGACGCCCCACACCGCGGCGTAGTGCTTGAAGGAGCCTTCGGTGAGGCCGTAGTAGCCGGGCAGCGAATCGGGGTTCGGGCCGATGTCGGTCGCGCCCTGCACGTTGTCGTGGCCGCGGAAGATGTTGGCGCCGCCGCCCGAGACGCCGATATTGCCCAGCGTCAGCTGCAGCAGGCACGAGGCGCGCACCATCGCGTTGCCGATCGTGTGCTGCGTCTGGCCCTGGCACCAGACGATCGTGCTCGGCCGGTTCTCGGCCATGACCTTGGCCACCTTCAGGCAGGTGGCCTCGTCGACGCCGCAGGCTTCCTGCACCTTGTCGGGCGTCCACTTGGCAAGCACTTCGGCCTTCACCTTGTCCATGCCGTAGACGCGGTCGGCGATGTACTGCTGGTCTTCCCAGCCGTTCTTGAAGATGTTGTGCAGCATGCCGAAGAGCAGCGCCACGTAGGTGCCGGAGCGGAAGCGGATGAACAGGTCCGCCATGGCCGCGGTGCGCGTGAAGCGCGGGTCGG
>JANNHK010000012.1:0-15094 GCA_031404355.1 Actinomycetes bacterium | reverse complement strand
GCGCAGGACAAGCGCATGACCTACGAGTTGAACGCGGCCTTCGACCGGGTCGCGTTCGACGACGAGGTCGTGTGCGCGATCCTCGGCGCGACCGGTCCCCACTTCTCGTCGGGTCACGACCTGCGCGACCGCACGAAGATGTCGGACTTCACGCCGGTGTCGAACTGGGGCGGGTACGCGCGACCCGGCGCCGAGGGTTACATGGCCGTCGAGGAGGAGATCTACCTCGGCATGTGCTGGCGCTGGCGCAACCTGCCGAAGCCGACGATCGCCCAGGTGCAGGGCAAGGTGATCGCGGGTGCGCTGATGCTCGCGTGGGTGTGCGACCTGATCGTCGCGGCCGACGACGCGCTGTTCTCCGACCCGACGGTCGCGTTCGGCGTGAACGGCGTCGAGTACTTCGCCCATCCGTGGGAACTGGGGCCCCGCAAGGCCAAGGAGTTGCTCTTCACCGGCGACGCGTTCACCGCGGAGGAATGCCGCCAACTCGGGATGGTCAACCACGTCGTGGCCCCGGCCGACCTCGCGGCGTTCACGCTCGCGCTCGCCGAGAAGGTCGCGGCGAAGGCGCCCATGGGGCTCAAGCTCGCGAAGCAGTCGGTGAACCAGGCCGTCGACGCGCAAGGCTTCTGGACCGCGTTGCAAGCGGCAATGTCGCTCCAGCAACTCGGGCACGCGAACAACCAGCAGGTCCACGGCATCCCGATCGACCCGGCGGGGCTGCCCAAGACGATGCAGCCGAAACCGGCGCCGCAACCATGAGTAGCCAGGCGCAGATCCGGAGGTCCGGTCAATTTTGGCTACCGCGCACGGGCGTTCGAGGGCCGGAGGTCGCAGCCGCATGACCGCGGCCCGGCGCCTCGGGCGGCCGCCCGCTTCGAGTGGTTCCGACACCCAAGTTCGCATCGTCGACGCCGCCCGACGGTCGTTCGCCGAGCACGGCTACACGGCCACGACCAACCGCACCATCGCCGACGAGGCGGGCATCACGACCGGGGCGATCTACCACTACTTCACTTCCAAGCAGCATCTCTACGAGACCGTCTTCACCGAAGCCGAAGAGATGGTGAGCGCCCGCCTGGTCGCGGCCCGGGAGGGCGCGCCCGACGACTTCGGTTCGCGTATGCGCGCCGTGCTCGAAGAGACGACGGCGATCAACTTCGAGGACCCGTCGCTCGCGCGCTTCCTGGTGACCGTGGGCACCGAGGCCCGCAGGCACGAGGAACTCCGGCCGCTGCTGCGGTTGCTCGGCGGCTACAACCAGAAGATTTTCGGGCCCGTGGTCGACGACGCCATGGCACGCGGCGAACTGCCCGCCGACATGGGGCGGGTGACGCTGCTGCGGGTGATCGGGGTGCTCGTCGCCGGGCTCTCCGAGGTGTCCGCGAACTTCGCGACCGCGCAACAACTCGCGGTGAACACCGAAGCGATCATCCAGCTCCTCGAAGGCCGGCTGGTGGCGCCGCCTCGACGGCCCCGAACCCGTCGCTGACGGACTCGCGTTCAGCCGATCGTTCAGCCGATCGTCCGGCCGGTCGGCCAGTACGGCGCCCGGAGTTGCCGCTTGTTGAGCTTGCCCATCGTCGTGCGGTCGAGCGTGTCGACGAATGTGATCGAGCGCGGGCACTTGTGGTGGGAGATGAGGTCGCGACAGAACGCGAACAACTCAGCCTCGGACGGCGGTGCGGTCCGGTCGACCGCCACGACGAGTGCCTTCAGTTCCTCGCCCATCTCGTCGTTCGGGACGCCGATGACCGCGACGTCGTCGACCTGCGGGTGTTGCATCAGCACCGCTTCCGTCTCGGCGGGGTAGAGGTTCACCCCGCCCGACACGACCATGTCGGAGAAGCGGTCGGTGATGAACACGTAGCCGTCGTCGTCGACGTAGCCGATCTCGCCGAGGGTGAACACCCCGGGTGCGACGTGCGCGGCCGCCGACTTGGCCGGGTCGTTGTGGTACACGACGCCGCGGCCGGTCGCGTCGCGAAAGCACAGCCGTCCCTCGGTATTCGGTCCGAGCGGTTCGCCGTCGTCGTCGAGCACGACCGCCTCGAACGGCGGGACCGCCCGGCCCACCGACCCGGGATGCTCCAGCCACTCCGTCGCCGTGATCATGCACGTGGTCCCGACCTCGGTCGCGCCGTACGCCTCGAACAGCACGGGCCCCCACCAGTCGATCATCCGCCGCTTCACGTCGACCGGGCACGCGGAGCCGGTGTGCACGACCAACTTCAGGCTCGACACGTCGTAGCGGGCGCGCGCGGAGTCGGGGAGTGCGAGCAGGCGCGCGAAGTGGGTCGGCACCATCACCGAACTCTCGACCCGGTGGCGTTCGATCGCGGCGAGCGTGGCCTCGGCGTCGAAGCGGCCGAGGACCACCACCGGAACTCCCGCGCCCAACAGCCGTACGCCCGATAGGGGACCGGTGTGGTACATCGGGCCGACCACCAGGTGGGTTCCGTACATCGCGAAGGGGTTCTTGGCGAGGTTTTCGCGGTGTGCGCGCATCGTCGCGCCCCCGGCGAACATCGTCGGGGGAAGTTCGGCACCTTTGGGCGTCCCGGTCGTGCCCGAGGTGTACATGAGGTGCGGCCGCGGTGCGATGTCGTCGGGCGGCGGCTCGGGCGACGCGGCCGCGAGCCACTCCTCCCACGACTCGATGCCGTCGACACCGGCACACCGCCATCCGATGACCCGCGCCACGCCGGCCGCTCGTGCCGCCGCGAGCGCCACCTCGGCGGTCTCGGGCCCCGTACACACGGCGGCCGAGCCGGAGTCCTCGAGGATGTAGGCCAACTCGCTCGCGGTGAGGTGGAAGTTGCCGGGGACGGTCGACACCCCGGCGAACAGCGCGCCGAGGTGCGCGATCACCGTCTCGGCCGAATTCTCCGCGAACACGGTGACCCGCCGCTCGGCGCCGAGCGCGCCCGATTCGCCGAGGGTGAGGAACGCCTGCGCGCCGCGGTGCAGCGCGTCGTCCACCTCGTCCCAGTTGAGCGCGGTCCGCGCGTCGGCCAGTGCGAGCCCCGCCCGAGTCTGATCTTCGCCGTTCGCTGCCATGGGCTCCTGCAACCTATTGACCGATCAATTACTGTGGCTCGCCGTGACCCAGTCCGGCAACCGCCCCGACGATCGCCCCGACGATCGCCCCGACGATCTCCCCGACCTCGACGAGTACCGGGCGACGGCGCAGGCGTGGCTGGCCGAACGGCTCCCGGTGCGGGCGGCCGCCGATCCGGACGCCCCGTTCGTGTGGGGCGAGGGCGAGTTCTCGACCGCGGTGTTCCATAACCTCACCGAGACCGAGCAGCGCGCCATGCTCGACCGGGCCGCGGCCTACCAGCGCGAGAAGTGCGACGCCGGCTACGGCGCCATCGCGCTCGACGTGGAGTACGGCGGAACCGGGCTTCCGCAGCGTTACGAGCGGGCGTTTCGCAGCGAGGAAGCGCGTTTCGACACGCCCGACGGCACCGAGTTGTTCGGCGTGACCGTCGGCCTCATCGCGCCGACGATCCTCGCGCACGGCACCGAGGAGCAGAAGAAGGAGTTCGTTGCCCCGTTGGTGCGGACCGATTATTTCGCGTGCCAGCTGTTCTCCGAGCCCGGCGCCGGGTCCGACCTGGCGGGGCTGACGACGCGCGCCGACCGCGACGGCGACTCGTGGGTGGTCAACGGCCAGAAGGTGTGGACGTCGGGCGCGCAGTTCGCGAGCTACGGCGAGTTGATCGCCCGCTCCGACTTCGACGCACCGAAACACAAGGGCATGACCGCGTTCATGGCGCCCCTCGACGCGCCCGGTGTCACCGTGCGGCCGATCCGCCAGATGACCGGCGGGACGTCGTTCAACGAAGTGTTCTTCGACGACGTGCGGATCCCCGACACGCTCCGGCTCGGGGCCGAGGGCGAGGGGTGGCGGGTCGCGCTCACCACGCTCGGGTTCGAGCGGATGTCGTCGGGCGGCGGGGGCGGCGGGGGAGGGATGCGGGTCGGCGGTACGTGGCAGCAGGTGCTCGCGCTGGCGCAGCATCTCGGCCACAGCAACGATCCGCTCGTACGCCAAATGCTCGCCGACCTCTACGTGCGGGTCCGGCTGCTCGCGATGAACGGCCGGCGGGCGCAGGCGAAGATGCGGGCCGGGCAGATGCCGGGGCCGGAAGGTTCGGTGGGCAAGGCGATGTGGACGCAGAGCATGACGTGCATGTCCGCGGTCGTTTCGCACCTGCTGGGTCCCCGGCTCGCAGCCGACACCGGAGCATGGGGAACGTTCGAGTGGGGTGAGCACGTGCTCGGCGCGCCGGGCTACCGGATCGCGGGCGGTTCCGACGAGATCCAGCGCAACATCATCGGCGAGCGGGTCCTGGGCCTGCCCGGCGAACCGCGCGTCGATCGCGACGTGCCGTTCCGAGAGTTGTAGACATTCAATGGGCCGGCGCTCGACGCGTCGGTCCGCGAACAGGGAGTACGCATGGACCTTGGACTGAAGGGCGCCAACGCACTCGTGACCGGCGCGAGCCGCGGCATCGGCCGCGCGATCGCGGAGGCGCTCGCGGCCGAGGGCGCGAACATCGCCATTAGCGCGCGCGGGAAGGAGGGTGTCGACGAAGCGGTCACCGCCCTCGCCGCGCAGGGCGTGAAGGCCACCGGCAGCGCGTTCGACGTCAGCGACGGCGACGCGTTCAAAGGTTGGATCGCGTCGGCCGCCGCGGAACTCGGCGGAATCGACATCTTCGTCGCCAACACCAGTGCGGGCGTGGGCGGCGGCGAGAACGCGTGGGTGAACAGCCTCAACGTCGACATCCTTCCGCTCGTGCGGGGGGTCGAGGCTGCCCAGCCGTTCCTGACCGAGTCGAGCCGGGCCGCGATCGTGGTGATCAGCTCGACCGCCGCGGTCGAGACCTTCGGGCCCGGCGCCACGTCGTACAACGCCGTCAAGGCCGCGCTCATCACGCACGCGAGCAACCTTGCCCACGCCCTCGCGCCGAACGGCATCCGCGTGAACACGGTCACGCCCGGCCCCATCTTCATCGAGGGCGGTTCGTGGGACTTCATCAAGCAGCACATGACCGAGATGTACGACGGGGCGGTCGCAGCGCACCCCGGCGGTCGCATGGGCACTGCGTCGGAGGTGGCGAACGCCGCCGCGTTCCTCGCGAGCCCGGCCGCGTCGCACATCACCGGCGTGAACCTCGTCGTCGACGGCGGTTTCACCAAGCGCGTGAATTTCTGAACGATGGGGCCACACCCGTCGCGCATCGACGCGTACCTCGTCTGCGGAGGCGACTTCCACGACTTCGACTTCGCGCGCCGTGAGATCCTCGGGCTTTCTGCCGAGCACGACCAGATCCGCACGCGCGTCGCGGGAGACTTCTCCGACGTCGACGCGATCGCGGCGTCCGACTTCCTCGTCACCTACACGTGCAACGTGCGGCCGACCGACGCGCAGCAGGCTGCAATCGCGGCGTTCGTCGAGGGTGGCGGCCGGTGGTTCGCGCTGCACGGCACCAACTCCGCCCTCGACTTCACGCCGAAGGGCGTCGCGAGCCCCCGGTGCTTCCCGAGTTTCGCCCGCGTGCTCGGCAGCCAGTTCGTGGCGCATCCGGTGCCGATCGAGCCGTACCCCGTGACCGTCGTCGATCCCGATCACTGGTTCACCAAGGGGATCGAGCCGTTCGACGCGAACGACGAGCTGTACCTCTCCGAGTACCACGACCGCGCCACGGTCGTGCCCCTGCTCGAAACGCGGTGGTCGGGCACCGTGGCCGGGTTCGTCGAGAACGAGTGGACGGGGGACACGCCTCATCTCGTCGCGTACCTGCGGCCGTTCGGCGCGGGCGAGGTCCTCTACCTCACACTCGGGCACTGCCGCGGGCACTACGACATGCAACCGCAGGTCGAGTACTACCCGGTGATCGAACGCGGATCGTGGGAGCTGCCGCAGTACGTGGAGTTGCTGCGCCGCGGCATCCGCTGGGCCGCGCGCCTTGCGTGATGCGCGTTCAGAGCACTCGATAGACGTCGTAGGTGACGCCCAGGCCCCCGAGGCTCCCGAGCGCGACGGCCTGCACCTTGTTGAGCCAGGCGTACCGTTCGTCGCCGCACTCGAAGCGGGGCGCGGCGCGGATCCGGAACTGGCCGTCGTCGTCGGCGCCGGCGATGCCCGTGTAGGTCATGAGGATCGCGGCGCCGTCGTCGGTGTGCAGGACGAGTCGCACGTCGATGCGCAAGTGGCCGTCGGTCGCGATTGTGGCCCAGTCGCCGCCGGGGCCGCCGGCAACGGTGCCGTTGAGCTTCGGCCCCGCGCAGGTTCCGTTGGTGACGTTCACGATCATCCGCGTGCCTGCGGGGCCGCCGCCGATGACGACCGGCGGTGGTGTCGAGGTGTCGCAGTCGATGGTGAACAGGAACTCGACGGGCAGGTTGTCGAGGGGCACGGAAGACTCCTTCATGATGTGGGAGGCAGGATCAAGCGGCGGTGAATTCGAGGTTTAGGCGCTTCAAGCCGCGCAGGATGAAGCTCGGCTCGTATTCGAATGTGTTACCGGCCCCGAAGCGCAGGTCGGGAAGCCGGGTGAGGATCTTCTCGACCGCGACACACGCCTCGGCCCGGGCGAGCGACGCACCGACGCAGTAGTGGATGCCCTTGCCGAACGCGAGGTGCTCCTTGGCGTTCGCGCGCTCCGGGACGAACGCGTCCGGATCGTCGAAGCCGGCCTCGTCGCGGTTCGCCGACGCGAACATCACGACACACATCGCCCCCTTCGGGATATCGACCCCCCCGAGGGTCGTGTCGCGCTTCACGACGCGGAACATGCCCTGCGTCGGGGTCGCGAGGCGCAACGCCTCCTCGACGACATTGGGGACGAGGCTCAGGTCGGCCCGGGCCCGTTCCGCCGCGTCGGGGTTCTCGACGAACATCCGGCACGCCTCGGTGACGAGCTTGGTCGTGGTCTCGTTGCCCGCGACCAGCAACTGCTGGAGGATGCTGAGCAGCTCGGGCGTCGACAGCGGGGTCGTGTCTTCGCCTGCTTCGGGGTTCTCGATTTCGGCCTGGACGAGGTCGGTGAGCATGTCGTCGCGCGGGTTGGCGCGCCGGTCGTCGAGTTCGGCCGCGAAGTACTTCTGGAACTGCACGACCTGGCGGGCCGCCTCGAGCGACTCCTCCCGCGAGAGCAACGCACCGATCGCGGCGATCGACGCGTCGGACCAGCGCTTGAAGTCGGCCTGGCGGTCGGCCGGGACGCCGAGCGCGAACGAGATGAGGCGCACGGGAAGCGGCACCGCGAACTGCGAGACGATCTCGCAATGGCCGTCGGCCGCGAAGCCGTCGATCAACTCGTCGGCAACCTCGCGAATGAAGGGCACGAGTGCTTGCACCCGGCGGGGCGTGAACGCGCGCCCGACCAGCTTGCGGTAGCGGGTGTGCGCGGGCGGGTCGGCGGTCAGCAACGTCGAAACCGGCGGGTAGCCCTCGCTGACGATCTCCGCCATTTCGGGATCGCCGCCCGAATAGATGCCGCCCGGAGTCCCCGGACCCGCGAACTCGTTGGAGAAGATCTCCGGATGGCGCAGCGCTTCGAGCACATCGACGTAGCGGGTCACCACGAAGAACGGCATCCCGGTCATCTGAAACACGGGCTGCTCGTCCCGCATGCGCGCGTAATAGGGGTGCGGGTCCTGTTGGATCTCGGCCGAGAAGGGGTCGAACCCCTCGAGGGTCACCTTCGTCGTCTCTGCGGTCATTCGGCGCGCCTCCGGGTCTCCCGATCGCACGGAGCGACCGGTCCGTGGAAGGATAACTAACCGGTCAGTTGATTTCAGGAGCCGGTGCGTTGACTTCGGGAGGAAGCATGCCAGAACAGGTCGCGGTGGTCACCGGAGGGGGGCGGGGCATTGGTGCCGCGATCGCCCGGCGGCTCACGAAGGACGGGTTCCGGGTCGTGGTCACCGACGTCGACGAGGCAACGGCCAAGGCGACGGCCGACGAGGTCGGCGGCACCGCCCGGCGCGTCGACGTCGCGGACCCCGAAGATGTGCGCGCGCTCGCCGAGTCGCTCGACCGCTGCGACGTGCTCGTCAACAACGCGGGCGTGTGGCGGTTCGCGCCGATCGCCACGACGACCCCGGAAGACTTCCACACCGTCATGAACACCAATGTGCTCGGCACGTTGCTGTGCACGCAGGCGTTGGCGCCGATCATGGCCGCGAACGGCGGGGGGTCGATCGTGAACCTCGCGTCGGTGACCGCGAAGGCGATCACGCCGTTCGTGGGCGTGTACCCGGCGTCGAAGGCGGCGATCATGGCGCTCACGAAGCAGACCGCGCTCGAATATGCCGCGCAGGGGATCCGCGCCAACGCGGTGGGGCCGGGGTTCATCCCCACGCCGGGCACGCTCGACACCTACGGGGCCGACGAGGAAACCCAGCGCGAGCGGGGCAAGATCGTGCCGATCGGGCGCTACGGCACTCCGGACGAGATCGCCGACGCAGTCGCGTTCTTCGCGTCCGACGCGTCTCGGTACGTGACCGGTCAGGTCCTCTTCGTCGACGGCGGGGTCACCGAAGCCACGATCCCGTTCATGTTCCGGGCGCAGCGCTGAGCGCGCGCCCCGTGTACGCGATCGGGCACGGCGCGGCCGCGCGCCCGACGCCGCCGATCTGGCCGGCGAGTGGGGTCACGGCCGCGAACTCCGGCGTGAGGTCGTAGGCGGCGAGCAGGCGCCCGACGGTGCGCACGATCGCGGACATCGAGAACCGCTGCGCCGGGCACCGGTGCGGTCCGTGGCCGAACGTCGTCACCATCTCCGCGGCCACGAGTTCGTCGCGCAAGCGCCGGCCCGACCACCGGTCGGGGTCGTACGTGTCGAGGCCGGGCGCCGCCATCGTGTTGGTGAGGGGCAGCATCGTCGCGAGCTTCACGCCCGCCGAGAGCCGGTAGTTCGTCGCGCCGTCGTCGAACGTGAACTCGCGCAGGACCGAGCGCAGCATCACCGACCGTTGCCCGAGCCGGATCGACTCGAGCGTGCAGCGTTCGAGCAGGGCGCGGTCGGCGGCGGCGCGCCGGGCGAGGTCGGGGTCGAGGACGAGTTGCGCGAGCGTCCACCCGAGCGCGGCGAACAGGTTGGTCATCGTCGCGGTGTGCAACAACGCGATGTCGCGCGCGACGCCTTGCGTGCGCTCCGGTTCGTCGACGTCGGACCAGCGCGAGAGGATCTCGCAGACGAACCCCTCGGGTGGGCGGCGGGCGAGTAGTTCGCCGACCGTGGTCTCGAAGCGGGCGAGCGCGGCGCGCTCCGACCGGCGGTCGTCGGAGCCGACGCCGGTCATGCGTTCGGGATGCACGAACGCTTCGGCCCCGTCGAGCTGGTCGAGGTCGGCGACCAACCGCTCGAACCACGGCGACTCGGCCGCCTCGTCACCGATCCAGCACGCGAGGCCGAGCCGGTGGCCGACCCGGCGCGCGAACGCGAACGCGTCGAGGGTGCCCGCGTCGCCCAACGCCGCGAGTTCGAGGTCGAGTGCGTGGTCGAGGTGCCCGAGGTAGCCCTCGACTTCTTGCGCGCCGAACAGGTCGTGGGCGAACGTGCGCGGGCCCGCGAACAGCTCGTCGGGCATCTTGCGCACGAGCATCTGGTAGTCGGCCAGGCCCTTACTCGCCTGGCGTTCCGGGACCGCGTAGAACGCGCGCAGTGCCGCGGGAGCGAACACGAAGAGATAGGTGTCGGCGCCCGAGGCGACGGCGAACGTGTCGCCGAGGCGGGCGCGGGCGTCGCCCAACGCCGCGACCGGGTCGGGTGCGCCCGCGTCGTCCCAGGGCAGCGCGAACCCCGCGACCGGTGGCATCGGGTCGATCGGGAGCGGCACGCGCGGAGTCTCGCGCGCAACGAGTCGACGAGCTATTGACCGATGAGCCTACGACCCTATGAGCCTACGACCCTATGAGCGCGAGGACTTCTTCCTCGTCGTACATCGTCGGCCACCGTTCGAGCATCGTGCCGTCGGGCGCGTAGAGAATCGCGGCGGGTTGCCCGCTCACGTCGAGTTCCTGCCACGAGACAAAGCTTTCGTCCCACACGAGCGGGAACGTGATGGCGTGGCGCGCGAGGAAGTCTTCTGCTTCTTCGAACGAGTCCTGGGTTCCGAGCCCGAGGAGGTCGAGTTGGTCAGCGTGTTGTCGAGCGAACTGCTCGACGCCGGGGGCTTCCCGGTTGCAACGCGATCAGTGTGGTGCCCAGAACCACACGAGCAGCGGGCGGTCGGACGGAAGGAGGGCCGCGAGTTGGAGCATCTCGCCGGTCGCGACGTCGCGGACCTCGACCTGGGGCAATGGGCTCTCGCCCGTCGGAACCGGCGCCGTCGTGTCCGTGGCTGCACCGGGCGGCGCGGTGTCGGGAACCGTCGTCTCGGCCGGTGGGTTCGTCGCGCCGGCATCGACGTCGTCGTCGCTCTCGCCGCCACCGCCGCAGGCGGCAAGGGTGAGCGCCAACACCGATGCCGCGAGTACCGGGCGGCGCCGTGTCATGAGTCGCCCCCAGTCGCGTCGTTCGCCGGCATCACGTCTTCATCGTCGCGCGCGCGGCGGCGCTTGACGGACGCGACCCCCGCCACCAGGGCGGCAACACCGATCGCGACGGCTAGTGGCCCGCGGGGGAGCCCGCCGACCCACTCCGCGAGCTGGTCGCGGATGTCCTGGGCCCGGTCGACCACCGGGTCGGCGTCGCTGCCGCGCAGCTCCCACACGCCGTAGTACGCGACGTACGCGCCTGCGAGCACGAGCAGCGCCCCTGCGATGCGGTTCACCAGCGGGAGGAGTTGGCGGATCCGCCGGACCGCGCCGGTGCGCGCCAACGACACCGCGATCGTCACGATGCCGAGCACGAGTCCCATGCCGAGCGCATACGCGACGAACGCCAGCGTTCCCGACGCGACACCCGACGCGCGAAATGTCGGTGTCAACACCACGAGGAACGGGCCGAGCGTGCACGACAGCGACGCCGTCGCGTACGACACGCCGAACACGTACATCGATACGAGCGTGCGGTCGCGCCCGCCGCGTTGCAGTTTGGGGAGCGCAGCCGTGAGCTCGCGCCCGCTCAGGAGCCACACGCCGAGCCCGACGAGCACGAGCCCCACGACGACGGTGAGCTTCGGCAAGTGGTCGTCGATGCTTTGTGCGACCGTTGACACCGCGAGTCCGATTGTGCCGAAGACGGTCACGAACCCGGCGGTCACGACCGCGGTGACGACGAGGGCGCGGCCGATCCCGGGGCCGCGCCGGTGGGGGTCCTCGACGCCGACGAAGAACCCGAGGTACGCGGGCAGCATCGCGAACCCGCACGGATTGACCGTCGCGACCATGCCCGCCGTCACGGCGAATGCAATGGGAACGTCGATCACGGGCACCATCCTGCCTGCTCCCGCGGGGTTACCAGCGCGCGGGGTGGACGCGGTGCGTGCCGGCCATGCCCTTGAGTTCGACGTCGCGCGCCTCGCCGTACTCGCCGCGGGCCTGGGTGCGGAGCGCGTCGGACACGAGGATCTCGCCTCCGTTCGCCTGGGCCGCGACGCGCGACGCGAGGATCACGGTCCGGCCGAAGAAGTCGTCGCCCTCGCGGATGACGGCGCCCGCGTGCAGTCCGATGCGGACGCGGACCTGCCCCGCGTCGAGGCCGAAGTCGTGGGTGGCGTGCACGCGCTGGACGGTGATCGCGCAGGTCAGCGCTTCGCCGGCATCCGGGAACACGACCATGTAGCCGTCGCCCGCGCTCTTCACGACCGTGCCGCCGTGCGCCGTCACTGCGTCGCGCACGAGGGCGTCGTGCGTGCGCAGCAGGTCCTGGCTGCGTTCGTCGCCGAGCCGTTCGTTCAACCCGGTGTAGCCCTCGATGTCGGAGAACAGCACGGTGACCATGCCGTCGGCGGCCGCGTGGCGGCTGAGGTCGGGACGTTCGATCGAGATCCCGGCGGCGACGATGTCGATCGACGCCATGATCGACGCGCCCGAGCTGACGCCCTGGAGGCCGAGCTTGGCGGTGAGCACTTCCTGCTGGAGTTTGGCCATGCCGACGGAGTTGGCGGTGTCGAGGGCGTCGTTCAGCAGGCCGAGGGCCCGTTCGCGATCGCCGGCCCCGCCGCGGGCGATGAGCGCACCGGCGAGGTCGTACTTCGAGCGGGCCGCCCACGGGACCGCGCGCATGCGCTCGTGCACGGCGAGCCCGGCCTCCTGGTGCTCGACCGCGTCCTCGTGGCGGCCGAGCGTGGTCGCGAGCAGGCCGAGGTACCGGTCGACGGCACCGTGATACGCGGTCGAGCCGACGAGGGCGGCCCGACCCGCGTTCGGCGCGAGCACCGTGTACAGCAGGTCGGCGAGGTCCCGATCGCCGAGGAGGGCAACGACCTCGGCGGTACCGGCCAGTGCGTAGGTGCGCAGCACGTCGTCGGCGACGGCGGCGAAGCCGTTCGCCGCGAGTTCCTCGACGTGCGCGGCGGCTTCGTCGAGTCGGCCCGCGTCGGCGAGCAACTGGGCCAGGCCCGACCGGTACACGCTGATGAGGGGCAGTGCTTCGACGACCCGCCGGGTCGGTCCCTCCATCTCGTGCGACCGGCCCTGCTCCCGCAACATCGGGAACAACGCCGCGCCGACCGTCTGCACCGAGCCGCGGTCCTGGATGCGGCGCGCGCCGGCGAGCGCCTCGGCGACGAGGTGTTCGCCGTCGCCGTACCGGCCCTCGAGAATGGCGACGCTGCCGCGCGCGACCGTGTCCACATACCGCAAGAACGGCGACCGGCTCCGCTCGACGAGTCGGAGGTGCGTCGCCATCTCTTCGTCGAGCCAGGCGCGGTTCCCCTCGTAGAGCGCGTTGATCACCAACGTGTTGTGGCTCGACGTCTCCAAGTCGAGGTCGCCCGCTTCGGCCGCCAGTCGCGCCACCTCCAGATACGTCGTCCGCATCTCTCCGCCGGCTCGGAAACGCATCGGGGAGAAGCCTTGCGCCGACAACGCGACCGCGCGTGCGCCGGGATCACCGGAGCGCTCGGCCGCGGCGACGGCCTCCTCCGCGAGGGCGGCATGGCGGGGCGCATCCACGAACGCCATCTGTATGCCGAGTCGCGCGAGGACCCGGGCTTGTAGCGCGTCGTCGAGCCGGTCGCGGTGCCCGGCGGCCTCCTCGAGCAGGTCGATCATGAGCGAGTCGGTGCTCAGCGACGAGTACCGGAGACTGCTGAGCACGAGCGCAGCCCGCGCGATCAGGTCGGGCTCGTCGAGCCGGCGTCCGATCTCGGCGGCCTGCACGAGCGCGGCGCGCGCACCCGCCGCCTCGCCCGCGTGCTGGTGCGCGTCGCCGAGGTCCAGCAGCAACGCCGCGCACCGGTGATCGTCGGGCACGTCCTCCAGCTCGATGGCCTGGAGCGCGAGGTCGTAGGACCGGGCCGCTTCTTCGTGGGCCGCCGACGCGGCCGCCCGCCGGCCGGCGCGGGTCGCGTAGTCGACGGCCTTGTCCACGTCGCCGCCGGGCGCAGCCTGGAACGCGTGGTACGCGAGTTCGGTGAGGCGAGCGTCGGGGTTCGCCGCGTACAGCCCTTCGAGCGCGGCGAGGATCTGGCGGTGGAGGCGGACGCGCCGGGGTGTACTCAGCTCCGAGTACAGGGTCTGGCGGATCAGTGCGTGGTTGAACTCGTACACGCCCGGCTGGTCGCGCCGCTCGCGCACCACCTGGCGTTCGAGGGCCTCGTCGAGCAGGTCGAGCACGCCGTCCTCGTCGGCGTCGAGGACGCGCGCGGCGACTTCGAGGGAGAATCCGCCCGGCATTGCCGCGCCGATCGTGAGCATGCGGTTGCAGTCTTCGCCGAGGTGCGACAGGCGCCGTCCGATGACTTCGCGCACTCCTTCGGGCAGTTGGTCGGCCACGCCCTCGACGGTGCCGACCCACATCCCGTCGACCCGCTGCAGCGCGCCGCTCTCGCCGAGGTGGCGCAGGATCTCGGCCACGAAGAAGGGATTGCCCTCGGTTTCGCGGTGGATCGTCTCCGCGAAAATATCGGGCGTCTCCTGCTCGCCGACCGCGTCGATGAACGACTTCACCTCGTCGCGATCGAGACCGCGGAGCAGCACGCGTTCGTAGAGGTGCTCGCGCCGGAGCGTCGCGATCGTGTCGGCGAGGGGGTGGGTGCGGTCGAGTTCGACATCGCGGTAGGTGCACACGATCAGGACCCGCTCGCGGCGCAGGTTGCGGGCGAGGTACTGGAGGAGGAGCAACGTCGGTTTGTCGGACCAGTGGAGGTCGTCGAGCATCATCACGATGGGGCGCGCCGCCGACGCGTTGGCGAGGAAGGCGGCAACGCCCTCGAACAGGCGCATCCGTTCGGCGTCGCCCTCGAGCGCCGGGGAGACGGGGAGGTCGGGGAATCGGGTGCGCAGTTCCGAGACGATGGTGGCGACTTCGGGGGCGCCCGTGCTCAGCTCGGGCCGCAGTTCCTCGTCGGAGCGCCCGCGCACGTAGGTACGTAACGCCTCGACGAACGGTAGGTACGGCGCGCCCAGCTCGCCCTCGTAGCAATGACCCCAGCACACCTGCGCGCCGCGCACCGCGGCGTGCACGCCGAGTTCCTCGACGAGGCGGGTCTTGCCGATGCCGGGCTCACCCACGACCATCACGAGCCGCGACTTCCCGGACAACGTGTCGTCGAACAACGCCTTGAGTGTTTCGAGTTCGCCCGCCCGGCCGACGAAGCGTCCGAACGCGGCGGCGCCCACCGGCGGCGTCGTCGTTGCCACCGCCGCGTCTTCGGTCGCGGCCGGCTGGGCGCGGAGCCGCGAGATTTCCTTGGCCACGGTCGGCGCGTCGGCGGGGCGCGCGGCCGGATCCTTCTCGAGCAGCGCGAGCACCAGACTCTCGACCGGCGCGGTGACGGCCGCGTTGTGCCACGACGGTGCAACGGGCGCGGTGTTGAGGTGCTGGGAGATGACGGTGACCGCGTCGTCGCCGAGAAACGGCGGCCGCCCGGCGAGCATCTCGTACATCGACGCGCCGAGTGCGTACAGGTGGCTGCGGGCGTCGGGCGCGCGCCCGACCGCCTGCTCGGGCGCGAGGTACGC
>JANNHK010000011.1:0-2192 GCA_031404355.1 Actinomycetes bacterium | reverse complement strand
AGCGCCGGCGTGTCGGGCTCGACCACTTGGCGGGCGATTGCATCGGCATCGACGACCACCGCGCCCCGCGCGACCAGCATTTGGGCGACCGTCGATTTCCCCGAACCGATCCCACCCGTCAGGCCCACCATCAGCACGGGCGGTGATAGTACGGGCGATTCCGGCGCCATCGGGTGCCGGGAGCCTCAGAGTACGCTGCGCTGTGCCGACAACTATTTGTGTGGGTTCCCGAAGGTAGACCGTGGTCCCCCGTACTGAATCGGGCGTAACGCGCCGGAACACCGTCGAGGGTTTGGGCCGGCGCGTGGCGACGCTCGCCCCGTATGAGGGGCCCGTGCCCCGGCTGGAGCAACGTCTCCGGGTCCTGACGATCAGCCTGCGTTGGGTCACGGTCGTCGTCGGCGTCGTCGGCGGCCTGTTCGCCGACATCGACGCCGAGTTCCTCATCTGTTGCCTCGTGCTGGTCGGCGCGACCGCGCTGCTGACGCTCCGCCAGCTGCGCGGCTGGTACCCCAGTCGCGGCGTCGGGCTGCTTGCGCTGTTCGAGCTGGCCCTGACGGTGACTGTCGCCGCGGTGACCGGCGGTCTCGAAAGTCCGTTCATCCTCACCCCGCTCACCAGCCTTCTGCTCGCGGGCTACCTCTTCGGGCGGCGGGCGTGGGTCGGGACCGGCGTGGCGGGTGTCCTCGCGGTGGGAGCCACCATCGCCATCCAGTCCGTCGACCCCGGGCCCGAGAGCTCGGCCGGCCAAATCGCGGTCGTCTACCTCCTCTGCGGTGCCCTCGGCGCGTTCACCCGCAACCTCGTGGTCGAGATCGAGGAGCAACGGGCCGCCGCCATCGACCAGGCCACCCAGATGGCCACCGCCAACGAACTGCTCGTCTCGCTCCACGCGCTCTCGCAGACGCTCCCCGCGTCGTTCGACCTGGGCGAGGTCGTGACTTCGATCCGAAACCGGCTGCGGGCGCTCCTCGAATTCAGCGTGCTGGTCGTGCTGGTCCGTGACGACGCGGCCGCCGGGTGGCGGGTCGAGCTGGCCGAGGGCGTGCGTATGCCCAACCGCCTCACCGACGCCGAGCTCCCCCGCCCGATCCGTCGGGCGAGCACCGCGCCGAAGGCGATCGTCGTCGACGACCGCCTCGTCGACCAGGACGAGGACGGGTTCGGCGCGCTCGCCCGCAGCGGCCTGTACACCGCGTTGCGCACGCGCGGTTCGCTCGTCGGGCTCGTCGCGCTCGAACACGTGCCCGCGCACGCGTACCGGCCCGAGGACGCGGACCTGCTCGACAGCTTGTCGAGTCTGCTCGCCCTTTCGATCGACAACGCCCGTTGGTTCGGCCGTATCCGCACGATCGGTGCCGAGACGGAACGGGCCCGCATCGCCCGTGAGCTCCACGACCGCATCGCGCAGTCGCTCGCGTACGTGACGTTCGAACTCGAACGTCTCCAAACCGCGCCGGGCGAGAAGCGAGAAGAACTCGGCGCACTGCACGACGTCGTGCGTGGGATCGTGCGCGAGCTGCGAGAAACGATCTACCAGCTCCGGGCGAACGTGAGCGAGGACCTCGACCTCGTGACCGTAGCGGCCGACTACCTGGTCCGCTGGGCGGAACGGACCGGCATCCGCGTCATTTGGACTCCGGCTACCGACGATCGGCTCCCCTACCGGGTCGAGCAGGAACTGTGGCGCATCCTCCAGGAGGCGGTCGCGAACGTGGAGCGTCACGCGGCAGCCAACCAGGTCCTCGTGGCCTGGGAGGTCCAGCGCGAGAATGCGAGGCTCGTCATTTCCGACGACGGGCGTGGATTCGACCCGAATCGGGTCGGAGGCGACCACTATGGCCTTGTGGGCATGCAGGAACGTGCCGATGCGATTGGAGCGAGGTTCCGCGTCGAAAGCCGGCCGGGCAACGGGACGCGTGTGATCGTCGACGTCGAGCTCACTCGAGTGCCGACGGATGAATTGGAGAGAAGAAGCGCATGAGCACCCAGGTACTACTGGCCGATGACCATCAGCTCCTGCGCCAAGCGCTCCGCCGCGCCTTCGAGGAGGCAGGGCTCACCGTGGTCGGCGAGGCCGCCGACGGCGCCGAGGCCGTGCGCCTGGCCACCGAACTGAAGCCCGACGTGGTCGTGATGGACGTGACCATGCCCGTCCTCGACGGCGTCGAGGCCACCCGCCGCCTCCACGC
>JANNHK010000010.1:0-10456 GCA_031404355.1 Actinomycetes bacterium | reverse complement strand
CCACTGTTGCCTATCGACGCATCCCTTTCAGAGGTAGTTGAGGGGGTTGACCGGGACGCCGAGGAGGCGGACCTCGAAGTGGAGATGCGGGCCGGTGGCCAGGCCGGTGGCGCCGACCAGAGCCACGGTCTGGCCCTGGGTGACCCGCTGGCCGGTCGTGACCGAGAGCGACGAGGCGTGGGCGTACAGGGTCGCGTACTGGTTGCCGTGGTCGATGATCACCGTGTTTCCGTAACCCTGGCGCACACCCGCGAACGCGACGACTCCCGCGGCGCCGGCCTTGATCGGCGAACCATGGCTCGCGGAAAAGTCGGTGCCGTTGTGCATGCGGGTATCGCCGTAGATCGGGTGCACACGCGCACCGAAACTGCTCGACACGGCTCCGGGTACCGGGCGCGCGACCGTGAACGTCGCCGCGCGGGTCTGGCCCTTCTGACGGACGGCAAGCATCTCGGTGATCGCGTTCGACGATGCTTGCAGCGCCGCGAGCTCAGCGGAGTATTCGTCCTTGCGATCGCGGATCTCCTCGACGAGCGCACGTTCGCGCGACTCTTGCGACGCGACCTCGTCGCGTTCGACGCGCTGTTGCGCACGGAGTTGGTCGAGCTCCTTGCGGCGGCGCTCCGCCTCGGCGCGCGCCACCTCCTCCTCAGCCTGCTGCGTCTGCGCCATTGCTTCGAGCTGTTCGATGACGTCCTTGAGCCCGGCCAGTTCGTCGACCTCGGCCCAGTGGTCGCTCGAGATGTTGGCGAGGTACACCGAGCCGGCGATCACGTCGCGCACGCTGTCGGCCTCGAGGACACCGACGCGCACGGGGACGCCGCCCGACTCGTGCAGGTAGAGGTCGGCGGCCGACTGCTCGGCGCGGTCCTGCGCGTCGTCGAGCTGGTGGGTGGTTTCGGTGATCCGGCCGTCGATCTCCACGAGCGCGGCAACGAGCCGGTCGACCTCCGCCTGATGCGACGCGATCACGCCCGAGACATCGGCGACCTGCCGTTCGAGCGCGCCGATCGACGCGTCGAGTTCGGATCGCCGTTCCCGAATCCCGACCAGCTCGCGCAGGGCCGTCGCCTCCTCGGCCGACGCCTCACCGATCGCGGCTTCGAGTTCGCGAATGCGCGTGTCGCGGGGTTGGGTCGTCGTGGTGGTCGCAGGCGCGGGAGCAGCCGCCACGCCGAGCAGCGCGACCAGGATCAGGGAGACCGGACCGCGGTGGGTCATCGGCCGGATCGTAGGCAACATGGGCCACACCAGCAACGGTGAACGACAGGAGTTGCCAATTGATCGGCGGCCGGCGCCGAAAGTCGAGCCGACTTCGGGGACTCCGAATCAGTCGTCGAGGAAACGGAAGAGGCCGATGAGTGATGCGACGACCCCGATGGCGGCACCGATGAGCAGCACCAGCATCGAGATCCAGGTGAAGTCGCCGCTGGTGACGTAGAAGTCGCGCCACAGACCGTCGGTGCTCTCGATCGTGCCGAGGACGAGCTTGAGCGCGTAGACGCCACCCACGGCCAACCCGGCGCCGATCACGCCCTGGACCAGCCCCTCCGCCATGAATGGGATTCTTACGAAGGAGTTCGAGGCGCCGACCAGCTTCATGACCTCAATCTCACGCCGGCGGGCGAACGTCGCGAGACGGATCGTGTTCATGATCAAGAAGATCGACGACGACAGCAGGATCACCGCCATCGTGATGAAGACCCACCGGACGAACGTCGTGACGTCGATGATCCGGTCGATGACCTCCTGCGCGGTCAGCAGCTTGTCGACGCCCGGCATCGCGTCGAATCGGAGCGCGAGGTCTTTGGTGTTCTCGACCTCGGCGGGCACGACCCGGAACGACGTTGGCAACACGTCGGCAGTCGTGCTCTCGATGAGCGCAGGCTCGTCCTCGAAAATCCGCGTGAACTCGGCGTACGCCTCTTCCTTGCTGAGGAACTCGAACGACCGAATCTCTCCACGGTCGACCAGCGCCGCGAGCTCCTGTTCGACGCCGTCGATCTGGGGCTGCGGGGCATCGACGTTCATGAAGATCTCGAACTTCACGTCCTTCCATTTGGCTGTGCCGTGGTTGACGAGCTGTTGCATGAGCAGGATCCCGCCGAACAACGCCAGCGAAACCCCGACCGTGAGGATGCCGGCGATCGTCATGCCGAGATTGCGGCGGAGCGAGATCATCGTCTCGCGGAAGAAGTAGGCGAACCGTGACACCGGCTAGCTCCCGACTCCGTAGACGCCGCGCGCCTGGTCGCGTACGAGCGAACCGTGATCAAGTTCGACGACGCGCCGGCGCATCGCGTCGACGATGCGTTGGTCGTGGGTGGCCATCACGATCGTGGTACCCGTGCGGTTGATGCGGTCGAGCAAGCGCATGATGCCGACGGTCGTCGCGGGGTCGAGGTTTCCGGTCGGTTCGTCGGCGAGCAAGATGAGGGGCCGGTTCACGAACGCGCGCGCGATCGACACCCGCTGTTGCTCACCACCCGACAACTCGGCCGGGAAGTTGCCGGCCTTCGGCGTCAGGCCGACTAGGTCGAGGATCTGCGGCACCTGCGTCGTAATGATGCTGCGGGGCCGGCCGATGACCTCGAGCGCAAACGCGACGTTCTCGTAGACCGTCTTGTTCGGCAGCAGCTTGAAGTCCTGGAACACGCAGCCGATGTTGCGTCGCAACTGCGGCACCTTCCAGGAGCCCAGGCGCGCGATGTCGCGCCCGGCCACGAGCACGCGACCGTCTGTCGCGACTTCGTCGCGCAACAAGAGCTTCAAAAAGGTCGATTTACCCGAACCCGAAGGACCGACAAGGAACACGAACTCGCCCTTGCCGATCTCGAGCGACAGTTCGCGTAATGCGACGACCTCGCCCTTATACGCCTTGGAAACTGTTTCGAATCTGATCATGGGAGGCCCAACGAGGGTAGCAGTCGGCCCCTGCCCCGCCCCGGCACCTGCTCGGCGACATTATGCCGAATCGCCGCGCCGCCGCCAGTGCAGGTACGACTCGATGAACGGCTGGATGTCGCCGTCGAGCACGGCCGCCACGTTCCCGGTCTCGTGACGCGTGCGTTCGTCCTTCACGAGTTGGTATGGCGCGAGGGTGTACGTGCGGATCTGGTTGCCAAACGCGACATCGCGCTTTTCGCCCGACAGCGCGTCGAGTTCTTGTTGCCGTTGTACGCGGTAGTACGCGGCGAGGCGGGCGGCCAGGATCTGCATGGCCTTGGCCTTGTTCTGGAGTTGCGACCGTTCGTTCTGGCACGACACGACGATTCCCGTCGGGAGGTGCGTGAGCCGTACCGCCGAGTCGGTGACGTTCACGTGCTGACCACCCGCGCCCGACGAGCGGTACGTGTCGACGCGCAGGTCGTTCGGATCGATCTCGGGCGCTTCGGTCTCCTCGATCGAAGGGTCGCACGTGAACGACGCGAACGCGGTCTGGCGGCGCGCGTTGCCGTCGAACGGTGAGATGCGGATCAGGCGGTGCACGCCGCGCTCGCCCGCGAGCATGCCGTAGGCGTAGCGACCCTTGACGATGAACGTGGCCGACGTGATACCGGCCTCCCCGCCTTCTTGTATGTCGTCGACTTCGACCTCGAAGCCCTGCGTCTGCGCCCAGCGCGTGTACATGCGCAGCAGCATGTCGGCCCAGTCCTGTGCGTCGGTACCACCCGCGCCCGAATGGATGTCGCAGATCGCGTCGCGCTCGTCGTGCTCACCGCTGAACAACGCGCGGAGTTCGAGCTGATCGAGGTCGCGGCGCAGGCGCTCCACGCCTTCGACGATCTCAGGCTCGAACGAGTCGTCGCCTTCCTCGCGCGCGAGTTGGTGCAACGTGTCGAGATCGGAAGTGCGCGATTCCAAGCTCTCGACGAGTTCGACATCGGCGCGCACCCGGGCGAGCTCGGTCGTGACCTTGCGGCCCTTGTCGGCGTCGTTCCAGAGTTCGGGATCGGCGGCCTCTTGCTCGAGTTCGGCGAGTCGCTGCCGCGCGTCGTCGACCCGCAGGTAACCGTGCGCGTCGCGGACGCGGCGCGACAGATCAACCAGATCCTCGGAGAAGTCGCGCATTCAAGCTCGGCGCGTCGATGGGTCGATTCTGGTTGCGCCCGCCTGCCGGCATCGCTTCACCTTCATCTCCCGTGACACGCTTTGTACTTCTTGCCGCTGCCGCAGAAGCAGGGGTCGTTACGGCCCGGGGTCTTCTCGACGCGGACGGGCTCGGCCGGGGCGGGCGGCGCCTTCGCCGTCGGCCGCGGTGCCGTCGCCACGGGGGCCGCGAGCCCCTCCTCGGCGGCCTCGGCCGCCACCGCAGTGCGAATTGCGCCCGAGCCCTGCACCGGGCCCTCGGGAGCGCTGTAGCTCACGTTGGCAATCTTCGTGGCGGGTTGGTCTTCCTTCACCACTTGCAGGTGGAAGACATAGCGGACGAAGTCGTCCTCGATGCGACCCATCATCGCCTCGAACATGTCGAAGCCTTCGCGCTGCCACTCGGCCAGCGGGTCGCGCTGACCCATGGCGCGCAGGTTGATGCCTTCTTGGAGGTAGTCCATCTCGTAGAGGTGCTCGCGCCAGTGCTGGTCGAGCACCGAAAGCATGACGCGCCGTTCGATATCGCGCAGTGTCTCGGTGCCGACCTGCTCTTCCTTCTCCGCGTACAGCCGTTCGGCTTCCTCGAAAAACAAGGCCGGCAGCTCGGCGACACCCGTGCGCTCGAGCACCGTCCTGTCGACAGCCGTCGGGAAATACTGCTTCATCGCCTCGAAGAGCCCGTCGACGTCCCATTCTTCCGCGTGATTTCCCGGGCAGTACTGCTCAACCAGGCGGTTGATCGTGTTCTCGATCGCTTCGGTCGCTTCGTCGCGCAGGTCGTCGCCGTCGAGTACTTCTTGGCGGCGTCGGTAGATGACCTTGCGCTGCTCGTTCATGACTTCGTCGTACTTGAGGACGTTCTTGCGGATCTCGAAGTTGCGGTCCTCGACCGTGCGCTGCGCGCGTTCGACTGCCTTCGAGACCATCTTCGATTCGAGCGGCGTGTCGTCGGGGAACGAAGACTCCATCACCCGCTGCATGAGCCCCGTCGCGAACAGGCGCATGAGCTCGTCTTCGAGTGACAGGTAGAACCGGCTCGCTCCGGGGTCACCCTGGCGACCGGCACGCCCGCGCAGCTGGTTGTCGATGCGGCGCGACTCGTGGCGTTCGGTGCCCAGTACGTACAGGCCGCCGAGTTCGCGGACCTTGTCGCCCTCGATCTTGCACTCTTCCTGGAAGCGTGGGAGCAGTTCGTCGAACCGGGCCGTGAACTCCTCGGTGTCCTGCTCGAGCCCCTCGCGCACGCACTCGCGGCGGGCGAGCCCCTCGGGGTTGCCGCCGAGCAGGATGTCGACACCGCGACCGGCCATGTTCGTCGCGACGGTGACGCCGTTGAGCTGGCCCGCCTGGGTAACAATTTCGGCCTCCCGCTCGTGCGCCTTCGCGTTGAGTACTTCGTGGGCGATGCCGCGCTTCTGGAGCTCGCGCGACAGCTTTTCGGACTTCTCGACCGAGATCGTGCCGACGAGAATGGGCTGACCCTTCGCGTTCCGCTCGGCGATGTCGTCGGTGGCCGCGAGGTACTTGGCTTCCTCGTTCTTGTAGATGAAGTCGGCCGCGTCGTCGCGGACCATCTCGCGGTTCGTGGGAATCGGAACGACCTGAAGGTTGTACGTGTGCGCGAACTCGCCGGCCTCGGTGTTGGCCGTGCCCGTCATGCCGCTGAGCTTCTCGTACATGCGGAAATAGTTCTGGAGCGTGACGGTAGCGAGCGTCTGGTTCTCTTCTTTGATCTTTACGCCCTCCTTCGCCTCGACTGCCTGGTGCAGACCTTCGCTCCAACGGCGGCCTTCGAGGATGCGGCCGGTGAATTCGTCGACGATCTTCACTTCGCCGTCGGTGACGATGTAGTCGTCGTCGCGCTTGAACAGTTCTTTGCCGCGCAGCGCCTGTTGGAGCTGGTGGACGAAGTTCTGGTTGACGTTGTCGTAGAGGTTCTCGACGCCGAGGGCTTCCTCGACACGAGTAATTCCCTCTTCGGTGGGCACAACGGTGCGCTTGGCCTCGTCGACCTCGTAGTCGCGGTCGCGTTGGAGACCGCGCACGACACGCGCGAACTGGTAATACAGCTCGGCCGCGTCGGTCGCGCGCCCGGAAATGATGAGCGGCGTGCGCGCCTCGTCGATGAGGATCGAGTCGACTTCGTCGACGATTGCGAAGTAGTGCGGCTTCACGTGCAACGGACGATGGCCGCGCTGGGTCTGCTGCTCGATCTTCGAGACCATGTTGTCCCGCAGGTAGTCGAAGCCGAACTCGTTGTTGGTGCCGTAGGTGATGTCGCAGTCGTACTGCTTCCGCTTCTCGTCGGGCGTCGACTTGTCGGGAACGACGGTGCCGACGGAGAGCCCGAGGAACCGGTGCACCCGGCCCATCCATTCGGCGTCGCGCTTGGCCAGGTAGTCGTTGACGGTGACGAGGTGGACGCCGCGCCCGACGAGCGCGTTCAGGTACGACGGCAGCGTGGCGACGAGGGTTTTGCCTTCGCCGGTCTTCATCTCGGAGACCCAGCCCGCGTGCAGCCCGGCCCCACCCATGATCTGCACGTCGAAGTGGCGCTGGCCGAGGATTCGCCAGGCAGCCTCGCGCATGACCGAGAAGGCTTCCGGGAGCAGGTCGTCGAGATCCTCGCCCCGCTCGATACGGCCCTTGAATTCCACGGACTTGGCGGCCAGCTGCTCGTCCGACAGCTTCTTGATCTCGGGCTCCCAGGCGTTGACCTCGGGCACCACGGCGTGGAGCGCCTTGACGCGTCGCCCTTCGCCGGCGTGGAGAATCTTGTTGAACAGACCCATGCGGCTGGTCAGCGTACCCGCGGCGTGCCCCCCTCCCGTTGCACACGGGTTTTTGGGGCGATTAGGCGCTGTCGATCAGCTTTTCGCGGATCGCGTACATCGCCGCCTCCATGCGCGAGCGCAGTTGGAGCTTCTCCAAGATGTTGCGCACATGGTTCTTGACCGTGTTCTCGGCAATCACGAGTTCGGCCGCGATCTCCTTGTTCGACATGCCGCGCGCGACGAGCCGCAGCACTTCGAGCTCGCGGTCGGTGAGGCGCGGGGCGCCGCCGTGTTGGTCTTCGACCCGGCGCGAGAGCACGTTGAACTCGACCAGCAGCTTCGACGCCATCGACGGTGAAACGAGGCTGTGCCCGCGGTGTACGGCGCGCACCGCGGCGGCGACTTCTTCGATCGACACTTCCTTCAGCAGGTACCCGGTCGCTCCCGCACGAACCGCCGCGAACAAGTCGTCCTCGTCTTCGGAGACGGTCAGCATGACGATGCGGACGCCGGGGTGCGCAGCCCGAATGCGGCGGGCCGCTTCGATACCGGACATGGCGGGCATGCGCACGTCCATCAGCACCACATCGGGTACGAGTTCCTCGGCCCGTTCGACAGCTTCGGCACCGTCGGTCGCCTCACCGACGATGTCGATGTCGTCCTCGGCGACGAGGACGAGTTCCAGGCCACGACGAAACAGCGCGTGATCGTCTGCGATCAGCACGCGTATGCGTTCGTCGTTTCGTTCTTCGCCGTTCGCCACAGTGTTCCCGACCCGCGCTCTTGGTTCAGCCCGACGCTTCGATCATCCCCAACTGCCCGTCGCGCCCGCGGTACATCACCGCGGCGCGACCGGAGTTCGACATCGTGAACAGGAAAAAATCGTGTCCAAGCAGTTCCATCTGGAGCGCGGCCTCCTCGGGATCCATGGGTTTGACCGCGATCTGCTTGACCCTGACGATCTGTTCCTCGGCGTCGGATTCTTCGTCGGCGTCCGGATCTATCACCGAGACGCCGTTGGCGCGAGCACCCTTCGCCCCACCCCGACGCCTCACGCGTCGTTCGTGGAGCCGGCGCATCTGCTGTTCGACTTTCTCCAGCGCAAGGTCGAGTGCCGCATAGTGATCCGCTGCTGTTGCGTGACCCTTTACGAGATGCTTGTTGACGTGGACGAGGATCTCGCACTCGTGCGAGTCCGCGGCCTTCCGTGTCGCGTGAACCGCGTAGTCCACGTCGACGCGACGAACGTCTTTCGCGTATTTCTCTATGCGCTCGACTTTCTCGAGCGTGTGGGTCCGCAGTGCCGGCGGTACCTCAACGTGCTTTCCGAATACGACGATGTCCACTGTCACCGCGCGATTTCTTCTCTTTGCCGCATCGGCCCCGAGTATACGCAGCGCGTGATCGAACGGCGTCTACTCCCGAGGAGGTGTACGGGCGACACTGGCAAAGCCCACGGAGTCGGCGCCCGCAGATCGCAACGCTCGTGCGGCCGCCGCCGCAGAACCACCAGTCGTTGCCACGTCGTCGACAACCAAGACCGAACACCCTCCAAGCGCGTACTCGCAATGCAACTTCGGTCCCGCGCGACGCTCACGCGCGGCGCGCCCCGTTTGCGGCAGTCCGGCCGAACGGACGAGCAGCCGACGAACGGGCAGGTCACATCGTCGCCCGAGGCTACGCGCGATCAATTCCGCGTGATCAATACCACGAGCGCGTCGACGGGTCGTGCTCGCCGGAACCCATGTCACGACGTGAACATTGCGTGGACACAGATCGGCAAGACAGCGCGCGAGCCATGACAAAACGACTCGTTGGTCCCGGTATTTCGCCCGCACGATCGCCTCCCGAATCGGACCTTCGTACACGAACGCAGCAACCCACCAGTCGACTCCCGGCGGCGGAGCGGCGCTCGGTGCGGGTCGCAGGTCGGCCCGGCACTGGCCGCACAGCGGGCCATCCAGCGATTGGCAGGCCACACAGGGCGTAGGCAGGAGCAGGCCGAGCAGATCGTCGACCGCCTTCGAAACGAGCGCGGGAACCACACCGCTCAGGCTACGAACGGGGTGAGACACTCACTCCGGAATCGGGGACGCCGGCACGCCGCCGGTGCGACGGGAGCGAACGCCGGTACGGCGGCCGCGCGATACCCACTTCGGTGATGATGCCGGTCACGAGCCGCGCGGGAGTGACGTCGAACGCGGGGTTGAAGACGGCGACCGATCCCAGCGCGACAGCGGTTCCGCGCACGCGACGGACCTCGTTACCGTCGCGCTCTTCGATGCGAATGTCGTCACCCGAAAGAGTCGAGAGATCGATCGTCGACGTCGGCGCCGCGACGTAGAACGGCACATCGTGATGGCGGGCGAGCACCGCGAGCCCATAGGTGCCGATCTTGTTGGCGACATCACCGTTGGCCGCAACCCGATCCGCACCGACGATTACGATGTCGACTTCACCGCGCGCCATCAACGACGCCGCGGCCGCGTCGGCGATGAGCGTGGCGGGGATACCGAGCTGCTCCAACTCCCACGCGGTGAGACGCGCTCCCTGCAACACCGGCCGCGTTTCGTCGACCCACACGCGCACCCGCTTCCCCGACTCCACCGCGCTGCGCACGACCCCGATCGCGGTGCCGTATCCGACGCACGCGAGCGCACCCGCATTGCAATGCGTGAGCACCGCCGCGTCGTCGGGGATGACAACAGCCCCGTGCGCGCCGAGCCGCTGGTTGCACTCGACGTCGTCGTCCGCGAACCGCTCCGCTTCGGCGAGCGCGCCGTCGGCACCACCTGCCTCGAATGCGACCAACGCCCGGTCGACACCGACCGCCAGGTTGACGGCGGTGGGCCGGGTGGCCACAAGCCGCGCTGCGGCCGCCCGCACCTGCGGACGCGTCCGCATCGTCGCGGCCGCCAGCGCGACCCCGTACGCCCCGGCGGCACCGAGCGCCGGCGCACCCCGAATCGCGAGCGACGTAATCGCGTCACACACGGCGTCGACCGTCGCGCAGTCGAGAAACCGGAGCCGATCGGGCAACGCCCGCTGGTCGAGCATCCGCACGCGCCCGTTCCGCCAGGCAATAGTCCGCGGAATCGGATCAGGAAGCGCCATAGAGAAGGATGCCCTTTCGTTAGTAGCGGTAGTGGTCGGGCTTGAAGGGCCCTTCCGCGGGGATGCCGAGGTACGACGCTTGCGCGTCGGTGAGCACGGTGAGCTTCACGCCGAGCTTGTCGAGGTGCAGGCGCGCGACTTTCTCGTCGAGGTGTTTGGGCAGCACGTGCACCTTGCGCTCGTAGAAGTCTTCGTGCGTGAACAGTTCGATCTGCGCGATCACCTGGTTGGTGAAGCTGTTCGACATCACGAAGCTCGGGTGACCGGTCGCGCAACCGAGGTTGAGCAGGCGGCCCTCGGCGAGCACGATCACCGCGTGGCCGTCGGGGAAGATCCACTCGTCGACCTGGGGCTTGATGTTGTTGCGCTTGATGCCCTTGAACTTCGTGAGACCGGCCATGTCGATCTCGGTGTCGAAGTGACCGATGTTGCCGACGATCGCTTCGTCCTTCATCTTCACCATGTGGTCGACGGTG
>JANNHK010000009.1:0-14359 GCA_031404355.1 Actinomycetes bacterium | reverse complement strand
ACCGGCCCGTGCGCTTCCCGAAGGGGAAGCGCGAAGCTATAAAAGGAAACTGATCGCCTGAGTTGGAACGTCGCTTCGGGCGCGGGGGGGCGACCAGTTTCCCCTTACTAAGAGCTGAGAGGTCAGGTACCCGGTTGGCCCGGGATCACCATTCCCGCACTCATGCCCCCGTCGACGAGCAGATCGGCGCCGGTCACGAACGCGGCCTCATCGGACGCGAAATAGAGCGCAGCGTCGGCGACGTCGCGCATGGTTCCCCGCCTTCCGAGCGGTGCGCTGTGCGCGTTCCTGCCTCCGCCGCCCGCGGCGCGGCCGAAGTCGAAGCCGGGCGGGAGGGCTTCCATCACCATCTCGATGTTGCCTGCGGCCGGGCACACGGCGTTGACGCGGATGTTGAACGGGCCGAGTTCGAGCGCGGCGGTCTTGGTGAGGCCGCGCACGGCGAACTTGCTGGCCGCGTACGCCGAGGTGCCGGGTGTCACGTAGATGCCGTCGATCGACGAGATGTTCACGATGGACCCGCCGCCCCGCGCTTTCATCGGCTCGATCGCCGACTTGATGCCGAGGAAGGTTCCGAGCTCGTTCACTTCGAACACGTGCCGGTACGTCTCGACGGTCGTGTCCTCGATTGCGGTGAGGTGCAGTACGCCGGCGTTGTTGACGACGATGTCGAGGGCGTCGAGCCCACCGACGGCCTCGGCCCAGCTCGACTCGCTCGTCACGTCGAGGGTCACGTAGCGGCCGCCTACCTTCTCGGCCACGGCCCGGCCCTGTTCCTCGCGGATGTCGGCGACGACGACGTGCGCGCCTTCTTCCGCGAACCGCTCCGCGATGACCGCGCCGCTGCCGCGCGCCGCGCCCGTCACGAGTGCCGTCTTGCCGTCAAGTCGTCCCATCGACGGATTATTGCGTGAGCACGCCCGAGCCGCACATCCGCAGGGGCGGCTGGCGGCTCATGCGCGAGGTCTCGACGCGAGAACCACGTTGGATCGTGCTCGGCGTCGGGTGCGCGCTCGGGTGGACGCTGGCCAAGATCGCGATCCCGTTGTTCGCGCTCCAGGCCATCGACGAGGGCATCGATCCGTACGACCGTGAGGCCCTGCTGGGCTGGTCGATCGCGATTGTCGCGGCGACGATCGTCGTCGGCGTGTTCACGTACTTCCGGCGCAAGTCGGCGTTCGCGATTTCGTTGCGGGCCGAAGCCGAGCTGCGCCGCCGGTTGTTCGACCACCTCCAGCGGCTCCACTTCGCGTATCACGACCGGGCCCAGATCGGTGAGCTCATGGCGCGGGTCAGCACCGACGCCAAACAGGTGCAGATGCTCGTGGTGTTCATTCCGATCGCGGGCGCCAACTTTGTGATGATCGTCGGCGTCTCGGTCGTGCTGTTCGCGCTCAACGCCAAACTTGCGCTCGTCGCGATGGCGTCGTTGCCGGTCCTGCTCGTCATCGCGACCAAATTCTCGTCGATCCTGCACCCGGTCGCGATGGGTCTCCAGGAACGCCTGGCCGGAGTGTCGCACGTCGTCGAGGAGAGCCTCTCGGGCGTACGCGTCGTGAAGGGGTTCGGCGCCGAGGAAGTGCAGAACGGCCGGCTCGCGACCGCGGCCGACGGCGTCTACGAGCGCGGCATGGCGCTGGCCCGGTTGCGGTCGATCTTCAACCCGCTGCTCGAGGTCCTCCCGATGCTGAGCCTCGTCGCGGTGCTCTACGTCGGTGGGCGCGAGGTGATCGCGGGTCGCCTCAGCGTGGCCGAACTGATCGCGTTCAACACGTACATCCTCATGCTCATCTTCCCGCTGCGCATGACGTCGTTCATGGTCGCCCAGGTGTCGCGCGCGGCCGCGTCGGCGCAACGGGTGTACGAGATCCTCGCCACCGCACCCGAGATCGTCGAGCGCAAGGACGCGCAGCCCCTGCCCGAAGGACCGGGCGAAGTGCGCTTCGAGGACGTGACGTTCGGCTACGGCGCGGGCCCACCGATCCTGCGTGAGTTCAGCCTGACGATCCGCCCTGGCGAATCGGTCGCGCTCGTCGGCGCGACGGGCACGGGCAAGTCGACGGTCGCTCGCCTCGTGCCCCGCTTCTACGACGTCGACGCGGGGCGGGTGACGCTCGACGGGGTCGACGTGCGCGATCTGCGTTTGTCGGATCTGCGCGACGCGGTCGGTCTGGTGTTCGAGGACACCTTCCTCTTCACCGACACCGTGCGCGCCAACATCGGGTTCGCCGAGGCCGATGCGACGGCCGAGGACGTCGAGCGGGCCGCGTTGCTCGCGGGGGCGCACGACTTCATCGACGAGTTGGGCGACGGGTACGACTCGATGCTCGGCGAGCACGGCTACTCGCTGTCGGGCGGGCAGCGGCAACGGGTCGCGATCGCCCGGGCGATTCTTGCCGACCCGCAGGTCTTGATCCTCGATGACGCGACGTCGTCGGTGGACCCCACGAAGGAGCACGAGATCCGCGACGCCCTGGGCGAAGTGATGCGCGACCGGACGACGATCATCATCGCCCATCGTCCCGCCACGATCGCGCTCGCCGACCGCGTCGTGCTGATCGACGAAGGCCACGTCGCCGCCGAAGGAACGCACCGGGAACTGCTCGCGACTTCGGCCGCGTACCGCACCGTGCTCGCGCAGGCCGAGGCGCACGAGGCCGCCTCATGAGGCCTGGCTCATGAGGCAGATGTACGGGAGCGACGAGACTCTCTCCGGCGAGGAGAAGGCGCTGGTGTTCCGGCGCACGGCCCGGATGCTGGCGCCGCGGCGGCGGTTGATCATGCTCGGTGCCGTCTGCGTCGTCATGCAGGCGGCATCGACGCTCGCCGGCCCCGCCATCGTCCGGTACGGCATCGACAACGGTGTCGACGCGGACGATCTCGCCGCACTGAACCAGGCCGCGCTCGCGTTCCTCGTGGCCGTCGCCGGTGTGTACGTGTTCGGCCGGCTCACCGTGCTCCTCGTCGCACGCGTAGGGGAGGGATTCCTGCGCGACCTGCGCGAGAAGGTGTTCCGCCACCTGATGGACCTACCGCTGGAGTTCTACGACCGCAACCGCACCGGCTCGCTCGTCGCCCGCATGACCGCCGACATCGACTCGCTCCAAGAGCTCGTGTCGCAGGGCCTGTCGATGTTCATCGTCAACCTGCTCGTGCTGCTCGGCGCGATCGTCATCATGGTCGCGATGAGCTGGCAGCTCGCGCTCGGCGTGCTGTTCGTCGTCCCGGTGTTGGTCTGGGCGTCGACCTGGTTCCGGCGCGAGTCGAACAAGGCCTACCTACAACTGCGCGAACGGGTGGGCGGCACCCTCACGTCGTTCCAAGAGGGCATGTCCGGTGTGCGGGTCGTGCAGGCCTTCAACCAGGAAGACGCATTCCGCCGCCGGTTCGCCGAGACCAACGAGAAGCAGTACAAGACCAACCTGCACGCCGAAACGGTGACCGCGCGCTACACGACGATCATCGAACTCGCCCAGGGCAGCGCCATCGCGGTCATCCTCTTCTACGGCGGCTGGCTCACCGGCCAGGACGTGATCACGGTCGGCACGCTGGCCGCGTTCGTGCTCTACCTCCAGAACCTGTTCGAGCCGATCCAGCAGATGAGTCAGCTGTTCAACACGATCCAGGCCGCCGGCGCCGCGCTGCAGAAGCTGTACCAACTGCTCGACGAGCCGGTGACGATCGACGAACGGCCGGGCGCGGTGGACCTTCCGCCGATCGGCACGCTCGACGTCGACGCGGTGTCGTTCCGATACGGCGACGGACCGACGGTGCTCGACGATGTGTCGATCTCGGTGGCGCCGGGACAGCGGGTCGCGCTCGTCGGGCCGACCGGCGCAGGCAAGTCGACGCTCGCCAAGCTCATGGTCCGCTTCTACGACCCGGTGGTCGGGTCGGTGAGCTACGGCGGCGTCGACCTGCGCGACGCGACATTGCACTCGTTGCGCCAACGCATCGTCGTCGTGCCCCAGGAAGGATTCCTCTTCGGTGGCACGATCCGCGACAACATCCTCATCGCGAAGCCGGGCGCGACGCCCGAGCAGGTCGACGAGGCGGTCGCGGCGTTGGACCTCGAACCGCGGTTCGCCGCGTTCGCCCACGGGCTCGACACCGAAGTGCACGAGCGCGGTGCAAACCTGTCGGCGGGGGAGCGCCAACTCGTCTCGATCACGCGCGCCGCGCTCGCCGACCCCGCCCTCGTCGTGCTCGACGAGGCGACGTCGTCGCTCGACCCCGGTACGGAACTCATCGTCGAGCACGCGCTCGAACGGCTCATGGAGGGCCGCACGGTGATCGTGATCGCGCACCGGCTCTCGACCGCGGCCCGTGCCGACCTCGTCGCGGTCGTCAACCACGGCCGCCTCGTCGAGGTCGGGCACCACGACGACCTGGTCGCTCGCGGCGGTGAGTACGCAGCCCTGTTCGCATCGTGGACCGGCGGCGCCCGCCTCTAACGCGCGCGTCGTCAGATGTCGGGGTCGATGTCGTATGACTCGAGGAACTCGCGGACTGCGTCGTTCGACTGCAGCTGCTCCTTGCACCCGATAGTGGCGAAGCCGTATACGCGGTGTGCGAAGGTCTCCTCGTCGTACTCGTCACTGAAGTACAGCTCGTAGCTCTCCACCGGCGTGAGCCCCGCCTCGAGGTCTTCGCACAGGGCCTTGGTCGGCGACACCGGCCGGTCCGGGTCCGTGGTTGACAGCCGTTCGATCGCCTCGTCGGCGTCTGACGTCGAGTCGTCGTCGCCGCCTCCGCCGCCACACGCTCCGAGCGCGACGACGACCGCGAACGCAAGCCACGTCCTCCGCATGCCGCGGCCCTGTCGCCTTAGGCTGGCCCCCATGGAGATCTCCTGCGCGTTCCCGCCGTCGCCGGCCGTCGTGGAGCACATCGTGCTCGCCGAACGGCTCGGATACAAGCGCGCGTGGTTGTACGACTCGCCCGCCCTGTACGGCGACATCTACGTGGTGCTCGCACTCGCAGCGCTGCGGACCGAACGCATCGGGTTGGGCACGGCGGTGATCGTGCCCAACCTGCGCCACCCGCTGACGCAGGCGAGCGCGATCGCGACGATCGAGCAGCTCGCGCCCGGGCGCTTCGCGGTCGCCATCGGCACCGGCTTCACCGGCCGCATGGCGATGGGCAAGAAGGCGCTCACGTGGAAGTACACGCGCGACTACATCGCCCAACTGCGGGCGTTGTTGCGGGGCGAGCGGGTCGAGGTCGACGGCGCGCTGGTGCAGATGCTGCACGCGCCCGAGTTCGCGCCGCCGTTCCCGATCGACGTCCCGATCGTCGTCGCCGCCAACGGCCCGAAGGGCATGGAGGTCGCGCACGAGCTGGGTGACGGCGTCATGACCATCGGCGGCGGCTCCGACTTCGACTGGACCGCGGTCCTCGCGTTCGGCACCGTGCTCGAGGAAGGCGAGAGCGCGGATTCCGAGCGCGCGCTCGCCGCGGCCGGGCCCGCGATTGCTGTCGTCTACCACGCGATGTGGGAGGGCGGCGCGGTCGACGGTCTCCCCGGCGGCGCCGAATGGCGGGCCGAGCTGGAGAAGCTGCCCGAGAACGAACGGCACTTGGCCGTGCACAAGGACCACCTTGTCGGCGTGACCGAACGCGACCGGCCAGTGATCAACGGCGATCTTGCCCCCGCGTTCACGTGGACGGGCTCCGCCAAGGAACTGCGCGACCGGCTTGATCTGCTCGAGGCTTCGGGCGCTTCCGAAGTTCTCTACGCGCCGATGGGTCCCGACGTCCCCCGCGAGCTCAACGCGTTCCTCGACATGGCGCGCTGAACTAGGCCGTGCGCCAGAGGGCGGTCTCGCGTTGGTCCCACACGTCTTCGATGAGGTCGGGGTCGAGATGTTCTTTGTGCACGTACGCCACCGCGCCGCTCGACGACGCGCCGTGGGGGAGCGCCTTGGCGTCGTACGTGGACACGAGCACGACGACCGTCTCGGGATGGGCGGCGACGATCTCGCGAGTCGCGTCGACGCCGCTGATGCCCGGCAAGTTGATGTCCATCATGACGAGATCGGGGCGCAACGACTCGACGAGCGCGCCCGCTTCCTCGCCCGACGTGGCTTCGCCGACAACCTCGAACCGGTCGACGAGACTGAACACGAGCTTGGCCGCCTCCCGGAACGGAAGCTGGTCGTCGACGATGAGCACTCGCACCGGTCCGGTCACGGCGTGACGTTCCCCAGCTTCTCCTGATCGGCGAGGTAGACGAGCACGGCCTTCACGCGGCGGTGCACAGTGTGTTCTTCGCCCAGCCCGAGCTTCGCGAACACCGCGTTGATGTGTTTCTCCACCGCTCGATCGCTGAGCGACAACGCCTCGGCGATCGCGGCGTTGTTCTTGCCCTGCGCCATCTCGGCCAGGGTCTCGCGTTCGCGCGGCGTGAGCGTGCTGACCGGCGAACGGGACGCAGCGCGCGCTTCCATGAGCACGTCGACGACCTTGGGGTCGACGACCGAGCCGCCGCGCGCCACCTCGCGTATCGCGCGCGCGAGCTGCTCGCCGTCGGCGACCCGCTCCTTCAGGAGGTAGCCGCGACCTTCGGCGCCTTCGGCGAACAGGGCGAGTGCGTACGACGGTTCGAGGTACTGGCTCAGCACCACGACTCCGATGTGGGGGTGGGTTTCCCGCAACTGGCGGGCGGCTCGCACACCCTCGTTGGTGCCGGTCGGCGGCATCCTGATGTCGGTCAGCACGACATCCGGTCCGTGCTCGGCGACCATTGCGATCAGGGCGTCGAAGTCCTCGGCGACGCCGACCAGTTCGAGATCGTCTTCGAGGTCGATCAGCGTCCGGACTCCCTCGCGCATGAGGACGTTGTCCTCCGCGAGCACGAGACGGATTGCCACATCGCCAGGCTACTGAGCACCGGCCCGGCGGGTAAGTGGGCAGACCCCCCTCTTGGGGTGCGGCTGGCAGGGGGGAGGAGGGAGAGGCCCCACGCTTCAGGCGGGCGGTCTTTCGACCCATACTTCGGGGCGATGCAGACCAGTTCGCCTCCGGTCGGCCCGATGCCTGACGCTCCGCCGCCGCGCCCGCCGAAGCTGTCGGCTCCAGCCGTGCTGACTCGACTGCTCGTGTACGGGGCGCTGTTCGCCTTCATCGGGCTCGTGTTCCTCGTGCTGCCCGTGGTTCTGGGCGGTCTCATGGGTTCGGGTGCACGGACCGTGCTCTCGATCGCGGCCACGGCGGTCGTCGCCCTCGGCTTCGAACGGGTGCGGCGATGGGCCGAGCGCACCGCGCAGCGACTCGTGTACGGCGAGCGGGCAACGCCGTACGAGGTGCTCGCCGAGCTGTCGGACCGGATGGCCGCCGCGTACTCGACGACCGACGCGCTCTTGCTCATGGCGCAGATCCTCGTGCTCGGCAGCGGCGCCGCCGGCGCGCGCGTCTGGCTGCGCGTCGGAGACGACCTCGCCGCCGCCGCGGCCTGGCCCGACGGGCCGGAACTCGAACTCGCGCCCGCCCACCTCGCCGGTGTGGACGATCTGCCACCGCTCCCCGATGCGCACTACGCGCTCGGCGTTCGTCACGGCGGCGAACTGATCGGCGCGATCACCGTGACGCAGCTCCCCGGCAGCCCGCTCTCGCTCACCGACCTGCGCTTGCTCGACGACTTCGCGGCGCAGGCCGGCCTCGTGCTCCGCAACGTCCGGCTCACCGCCGAGTTGGCCGCCAGCCTCGAAGCCATCTCGGCGCAGGCAGCCGAGATCCGGGCTTCGCGCCGGCGCATTATCGACGCGCAGGACGCCGAGCGGCGCCAGGTCGAACGCGACATCCACGACGGCGCGCAGCAGTACCTGGTCGCGCTGATGGTGCAGCTGCGCGTCACGCGCACGCTCACCGGACGCGATCCAGCGCGGGCGAGCACCATGGTCGACGAGGTCGCACGAGTCGTCCGGGAGGCGCTCGAAGCCCTCGGCGAACTCGCGCAGGGCATCCACCCGCCCGTGCTGACCACGCAGGGGCTCGCGGCGGCGCTGCGGCGCCAGGAGGCGAACCCCGCCGTCCACGTCGCCGTCGACGACACGGGTATCGGCCGGTATCCGATCGGTGTCGAAGCCGCGGTGTACTTCGCGTGCCTCGAAGCGCTGAACAACGCCGCCAAGCACGCGCCGGGTTCCAACGTCGTCGTGCGCCTCGAGGAAGTCGACGGGCACCTCCAGTTCTCCGTACGCGACGACGGTTTCGGGTTCGACCCGAAGGAGTCCCGGCCCGGTTCCGGCCTCGGCAACATGGTCGACCGGGTGGCCGCGCTCGGCGGTGCGCTCGACATCACCTCGGCGCCGAGCCGGGGCACGATGGTCTCCGGCCGGGTGCCGTTGAGCGGGCAGCACGAGACGGCGGCATGAAGCTCCCGCGTCGACGCATCGGGTCGGTCCTGTTCTGGATCTTCTTCGTCCCCTACACGGTCGGTGTCGTGATCTTCCTGACCGCAGGGCTCGCCCCGTCGGTCGTGAAGGAGTTCAGCTCTGTGCACGACTCGCTGCACGACTACGCCGACGACGCGTTACGCGCGGAGCGCCAGGTCACCATCGAGTTCGAGAACGTCGACGTCGACAACGCGCACTCGATTCGGATCCTGGGCCGAGCCGGCGGACCGGAGGTGGTCTCGGTGGCGGTCGCCCCCGGAGCGCGCGTCACGAAGACCTTCACCGCGCCATCCGCCGGTACGAATCGCGTCGTCATGCTCGGGCACGACGTCGAAAGCGAGATCCGCTTCGCCGACGACGGCGCGGCCACGGCCTCGTTGCTGCTCGACCTGCACCGACTGGAGCGCGGCGATACCGAGGGCTGGTCCGGCGTGGCCCGCAAGGTCGCCGACGCATCGCATCGGGCCGACCACGGCGGCCGGGTCACGCTCGAGACGCTGTTCAGCGCGCTGAACCTCGGCCTGGGGATCCTGTTGGTCGTCCGGCGCCCGCGCGACCGGACGGCTCGGCTGCTCGCGGTCGCGATGATCGGCACTGCGATCACGTTCAACCACCAGAGCCACAGCACCGTTCGCGACTACATCATCGGCGACTGGTGGTTCCAGCACGACTTGGCCCACCTGTTGTCGGGCGTCGCGTACATGTACGCCGTGATCGTGTTCCCCAACGGACGGCTGTTGCCGCTCGGCGCGCGCCACCGCGGGTTGCTTCGTACGGCCTACGGTCTCGCGACCGTCGTGCTCGCGATGGCGGTGCTGGGCAGCACGTCGGTCGGTCACCCGGGGCAGCCGTTCTTCACGGTGCTGTTCGGGCTGCTCATTCCCCTCGTCGGGGTCGCGGCCCAAACGTACCGGCTGCGCCGCGCGTCCGATCCGGTCGTACTCCAGCAGTCGCGGCTCCTGCGCTGGGGATTGCTCCCCATGTTCGTCGGCGGTGTCGCGTACGTCGTCCTCACCCGCGTGTTCGCGAGCAACAGGATCGAGGACATCGGACTCGCAGTGTTCCCGGCTCTCTTCGCGCTCGTGCCCCTGGCGCTGGTGATGGGCATCCTGCGGTACCGCCTCTGGGACATCGACGTCCTGATCAGCCGGACCCTGCTCTCGGTGGGGCTCGCCGCGTTCATCGGGATCGTGTACGTGGTCGTCGTCGTCGTGCTCGGCCACGGCATCGGCGGGGCGGGATCGGCCGGGCTCAAGATCCTTGCCACCGCCATCGCAGCGTTCGCGTTCGAACCCATGCGCGAGTTCCTGGCGCGCTTCGCCAACCGGTTGGTCTACGGCGAACGCGCGACGCCGTACGAGGTCATGGCCGAAGCGAGTGACCGGCTCGCGGGTGCCATTTCGGTCGAGGAGATCCTGCCCCGCATCGCCGAGGCGACCGTCAAAGGCGTCGGTGGCGTTGCCGGCCAGGTCACGGCGTTCCTGCCGGGCGGCGGTAGCCGCACGGTCGAGTGGCCGGCGGGCGGCCTCGTCGATTCGTTCCCGTTCGTGGTTCCGGTGCTGTACGGCGGCGAGGAGGTCGGCGAGATCGCGGTCGCGACCGCGCACGGCGAACGGCTGCGGCCCGAGGACGAAGCACTGCTGACCGCGCTCGCGGCGCAGGCCGGTCTCGCCGTGAACAACGCCCGGTTGACCATCGAGCTCCAAGCCCGCCTCGAGGAGATCTCCGTGCAGGCCGCCGACCTCCACGCGTCCCGGCAACGCATCGTGTCCGCGCGCCAGGAGCAACGTCAGCTCGTCGTCCGATTGATCCACGAACGGGTCGAGGTACGGCTCGACCGCGTCGGGTCCATGCTCGAGGAACTCGACCCGCTGCTCCCCGGCGACATCGACAACGCGGTCGTCTGCATCGACTCCTTGCTGGAGGAATGCGGCGCGGCGCTCGACGGCCTGCGCGACCTCGCTCGTGGCATCTTCCCCGCGATCCTCGCCGACCAGGGAGTCGTGTCCGCGCTCGACGCGTACGTTCTCCAGGCACAGCTCCCGGTCGACATCCGGCTCGACGGTTCGGGCGCGACCGACCGCTACGACGCGCAGTCCGAGACGACGGTGTATTTCTGCGCCATCCAAGCGCTCGCCAACGCGGGTACCTACGCGTCGGGCAGCAATGTCGCGGTTGTCGTCCGTGCCGAACTCGGCCGCCTGGCGTTCTCGGTCGTCGACGACGGCCCCGGCGTTGCCCCGCACCGGTTGCTCGCCGGCGCCGACGTACGCAACATGCACGACCGGGTGGAAGCGGTCGGTGGCGAACTCGAGACCACGTCCGAACTGGGCGTGGGCACGAGGATCGTCGGGTGGGTGCCGCTGCACACGCTCGTGACCGCGTCTCACTAATCCGGTTTGAAGCTCAGTGGCCGCTCAGCGGCCACTGAGCTTCAAACACAGTTCACTTGCAGTAGTCGCCGACTCAGATTGCGGTCGGGTGGCGGGGCTCGTACAGCTGGATCTGCAACCCGCCGGGCAGCTTCATGTACGTGACGAGGCCGTACCCGTGGTCTTCGGGTGGTCCGGTGAACTCGATGCCCTTCGCCCCGAGTTCGGCCATCGTCGAGGTGATCTCGTCGCAGATGAACGACATCGCATGGCTGGTGTCGCCGTCGGAGGGGTGCACACCGACTTCGGCGGGCGGGAGCTTGAAGATGAGCCATCCCTCGCCCGCGTTCACGTGCTCGTAGCCGAGGACGTCGCGGAACACAGCGCGCACGGCGTCGGGTTCGGGGGAGTACAGCAGGTTGTGGGTTCCGATGATGCCCATGTCAGCCTCCCTGTTGCGCCACCGGGCGGCGCATGACGGTGTCACGCGCGCGTTGTTTGACGGCTTCGAACCCGTGCACCTCGTACAGCGGCCGGGGCCCACGGAAGTTGGAGGCGTCGATCGTCGACGCCTCGTTGAACGGGTACGCCTCGATCCACGCGAGCCCGCGCCGCGGCGCGTCGGTGATGACGTGTGCCAAGAGGTGCGTTGCCAGGCCGTGGCGCCGATACGGCGGCGCGATCACGAAGCACGACACCCCGATGACGTCGCCGTCGGGAGGCGACGAGTCCTCGCCCCGGCGGAAGAGCGCGTAGTCGGACCGTACCGACGCGTTCACCCAGCCCGCGGGCCGGCCGTCGACGTAGGCGAGATACCCGAACGACTGGCCCGACCGCAGGAGCCCGACCATCTGCTCCCGGTTCTCGCGCCACGACGCCGGCGGCCGCACCTCGCGCGGATCCTGCACATGCGGCTCGAGGCAGTAGCACGCCGCGAACGGAGGCATGCCCGCCATCGCGTCGTGGTCGAAGAACGACAGCCAGTCGTCGATGCGATCTTCGGTCACCTGCTCGACCGTCACGGTGCCGATCTCGGCGAGACGCTCGGTCGAGCCAGTCAGGCGCTGCGTCGCCTCCGCGTAGTTGCGGATCGCCGTGTCGGGATACGGCCAGTCGGCGTGCGCGGCGCGCGCGTGCCCGATGTACGCGTCGCCGAACGCCTCCATGTCGGCACCCTCGATGAGTACACCGCACTCGTCGCACGCGTGCCAGACCATCAGCCGCGCGACTCCGCCCACGTCTTGCCCTGCTCGACGTCGACGTCGTGGGGCAGACCGAGGAGGCGCTCCGAGATGATGTTGCGCAGCACTTCGCTCGTGCCGCCGCCGACCGTCAGCGCGGGGCTGAACAGGAACCCGCGTTCCCACTGGGCCCACTCGGGGTCGGTGTCGTGCACCATGCCGTACGCACCCATGAGTTCCTTGCCGAGCTCGAAGACGCGCTTGCCGTGCGGGTCGGCCAGTGCCTTGCGCAACGACGCGTCGGGTCCGGGCTTCTTGTTCACCGCGGCCGAGATCATGCGCGGCTTGTGGTACTTGAGAATCTCGCCCTCGATGAACAGCCCGACGAGCCGCTGCCGTTGCACCGCCTCCGACAGTCCGCCGTTGGCCTTCACCTGGTCGACCAGCGTGCGCGCGCTCGGGCCGTAGCCCCACTGCGCACCCGTTCCCGTCGAGAGCGACACGCGTTCGTTGGCGAGCGTGGTCTTGGCCATGCCCCACCCGAGGTGTTCCTCGCCGATGAGGTTCTCGGCCGGCACGCGCACGTCGGTGAAGAACACCTCGTTGAACCCGCCGCCGCCGGTCATGTTGCGGATCGGGCGGATCTCGATGCCTTCGAGATCCATCGGGACGATGAAGTACGAGATGCCGCGGTGCTTCGACACGTCGCTGCGGGTGCGCGCGATGAGGATGCCGAACTTCGCGACCTCGGCCAACGACGTCCAGATCTTCTGGCCGTTCACGATGTACACGTCGCCGTCGCGCCGGGCCCGGGTCGCGAGGTTCGCGAGGTCGGAGCCGGCGCCCGGCTCGCTGAAGAGCTGGCACCACATCTCCTCGGCCGCGAGCATCGGCAGCAGGTAGCGCTGCTTCTGCTCGTCGGTGCCGAGCGCGAGCACGATCGGCCCGCAGTGCCCGATGCCGATCGGGTTCGTGGGCTTGCTCACGCCCGCCCGGCGCATCTCGTCCTCGATGATGAGTTGCAGCTCCGGGTCGGCGTCGAGCCCGTACGGCGCAGGCCAGTGCGGCACGACGTACCCCGCGTCGACCAGTTCGCGCGGCTTGGGCGTGGGGTGCTCCTCGAAGAAGCGCCTGACCTCGACGCGCCGAGGGTCGTCCTCGGCCGGAAGATCGAGATCCACGAGCGCCTCCCCGTTCTCAGCCGAAATTGCGAAATGCGGCGACGGAATTCGACGTCCCAGTTCGCAATTTCGGTCGTTAGAGCATTTGCGAGCCGACGACCCACATGGCGAAGTACTGCGCCGCGCCACCGTAGGCGTGGCCGAGGGCGCGGCGGGCGCCCTCCATCAGGTGGGCGCCCGCAAGGCCGCGCACCAGGAGCGCCGCTTCCGCGATGCGCAGCATGCCCGACGCACCGATCGGGTTCGACGAGAGCACGCCGCCCGAGCAGTTGACCGGGATGTCGCCCTCCATGGAGGTCGCGCCGCTCTCGGTGAGCTTCCAGCCCTCGCCCTCGGACGCGAAGCCGAGGTTTTCCATCCACATCGGCTCGTACCAGCTGAACGGCACGTAAATCTCGGCCAGGTCGAGTTCGAGGCGGGGGTTCGTGATGCCGGCCTGCTTGTACACGTCGGCCGAGCAGTCCTGCCCGCCGCGCGGGTTCACCGGGTCACGCCCGGGGAACCAACCCAACTCGGTGCGCACCGCGATGCCGTGCACCCACGCCGGGGGCCGGGCCGCGCGCCGGCCGCCCGCTTCGTTGGTGAGCACCATCGCAACCGCGCCGTCAGACGTGGGGCACGACTCCAACCGGTGGATCGGCGCCCACACCATCGGCGACTCCAACACCATCTCGATCGAGATGTCGGGGATCTGCAAGTGCGCGTACGGGTTCTTCAGTGCGTTCAGCCTGTCCTTCACCGCGACCATCGGCCCGACGTAGTCAGGAGCGCCCGAACGCTCGATGTACGCGCGGATGTGCGGGGCGAAGTAGCCACCCGCGCCGACACCGCCGCTACGGCCGCTCGAGAACGCGAAGTTGGTGTCGCCCTCGGACTGCTTCTCGAAGGCGAGCGTGAGCACCCGTTCGTGCACACGCGACTGCACCAGGTGCGACGCGACCACAGCCGTCGAACCGCCGACGCTGCCCGCGGTGTGCACGCGCATGATCGGCTTGCCCGCGGCGCCGAGCGCGTCGGCGAGGTAGATCTCGGGCATCATCACGCCCTCGAAGATGTCGGGCGCGGTACCGATCACGACCGCGTCGATGTGCTTCCACGTCATCTCGGCGTCGTCGAGCGCACGCTGGGCCGCCTCGCGGCACATCCCCGCCATCGACACGTCGTCGCGACACTTCGAGAGCTTCGTCTGCCCGATACCGACAACGGCGCACCGCTCCGCCATGACTATG
>JANNHK010000008.1:0-7004 GCA_031404355.1 Actinomycetes bacterium | reverse complement strand
TGACGACGACGATCAGTGTTCCGACGAGCGTGCCGAGCACTGCGGCTTCGAGGCGGCTGACGAGCCACGCCGCGAACGGTGCCACGATGACTCCGCCGAGCATGAGCCCGAAGACGATGCGCGTGTCGATCGCTTCGTCGCCGAGGTTCGTGAGGAATCCGATGCTGGCCGCGACCGAGACGAGGAACTCCGACGCCGACGCGGAACCGACGGCGGTACGCGGTTCCATCCGTCCGGCGGTGAGCAGTGCCGGCGTCGTGACCGGACCCCAACCGCCGCCGCCGATCGCGTCGACGAATCCGCCGACCGTGCCGAGGGGAGCCAGGAAACGCCCGCGCAGGCGCCGCTCGGGGAGGGGCTTGCGGTTCACGTTGAACGCGAAGCGGGCGAACACGTACAGCCCGAGGACCAACAGCAGCCCGGCGATCCACGGCTTGGCCGCGACGCCGTCGATGTTGCTGAGCACGCTCGCGCCGACATACGCGCCGACCGCGCCCGGGATCGCGATCCAGCGCACCGTGCGCCAGTTGACGTTGCCGAACCGCCAGTGCGACACGCCCGAGACGAATGTCGTCGCCACTTCGGCCAGGTGCACGCTGGCCGACGCGACCACGGTCGTCGTGCCGCCCGCGATCAGCAGCGAACTGGCGGTCACGCCGTAGGCCATGCCGAGCGCACCGTCGACCAGCTGCGCCATCACGCCCACGAGGGCGAACAACAACAGGCGGCGCATGGGACGGGCTCCTCGGGCGAGGTGGATTGTCGACTAAATCAATCGACAAACTAGAGGATCGAGGACCGGCGGTCAAGGGGAGCGGTCCGCGAGACTCCGGGGGTGCGGATCACGGCCAAGGCCGACTATGCGGTGCGGGCGGCGGTCGAGCTGGCTAGCGCCCAGATCGAGGCGGGCGGGGCCGACGTGCCCGTGAAGGGCGAGCACCTGGCCCACGCCCAGGACATCCCGCAGAAGTTCCTCGAGAACATCCTCACCGAGCTGCGCCGGGCCGGCATCGTGCGGACCCGGCGGGGCGCCGAGGGCGGCTACCAGCTCGCCCGCCCGGCCAAGGAGGTCACCGTCGCCGACGTCCTGCGCGCCGTCGAAGGCCCGCTCGCCGGGGTGCAGGGCATCCAGCCGCAGGACCTGCGCTACGGCGGCGCGGCCGAGCACCTGCCCGAGGTGTGGGTCGCGCTGCGGGCCGGGCTGCGCTCGGTGCTCGAACACGTCACCCTTGCCGATATCGCCAACGGAACACTCCCCAAGGCGGTCACCGGAAAGACGGCCGACGACGACGCGTGGGAGCGGCGCTGATGGGCTTCTTCGAACGGAACCGCAAGGCCCTGATCGAGCGCGGCTACGACCCGGCCCGCCTGCCGCCCGGGCAGTACCACACGGATCGGTTCCCCGTGCTGCACGTCGGCGACGTGCCGACCTTCGATCCGGCGACGTGGAACTTCCGGCTCTTCGGCGCGGTTGCGAAGGAACGCACACTCACCTGGGACGAACTGCGCGCGCTGCCGGCGACCGACGTCGTCACCGACATCCACTGCGTCACCAAGTGGTCGAAGTTCGACACGCGCTGGCACGGCGTGCGCGCCCGCGACGTGATCGCGCTCGTCGACGTCGACCCGACGGTCACGCACGTGCTGCAACACGCGGAGTACGGCTATTCGACCAACACGCCCCTCGCCGACCTGATGGACGAGAACGTGCTGCTCGCGTGGGAGTACGACGGTGGACCGCTCGCCGCCGAACACGGTGGGCCGCTGCGGACGATGCTGCCGAAGCTGTACTTCTGGAAGTCGGCGAAATGGGTACGCGGCTTCGAGTTCCGCGCCGGCGACCAGCCCGGTTTCTGGGAGCAGAACGGCTACCACAACGTCGGCGACCCGTGGCAGGAGCAGCGGTATTGGGGCGACTGAGTTGACCGTCGAGCGCGTCGCCGTATCCGACGGTGTGACGCTGTGGACGGAACGGCAAGGGAGTGGACTGCCGTTCGTGCTGTGCCACGGTGGGCCGGGCATGTGGGACTACCTCGCACCGGTTGCCGACCTCGTCGACGACCGGGCCACCGTGTATCGCTACGACCAGCGCGGGTCGCGGCACTCGGACGACGCGGGTCCGTTGACGATCGCGCGTTTCACGGCCGACCTCGACGAGCTACGCGCGCACTTCGGTCACGACCAGTGGATCGTCGGCGGCCACTCGTGGGGGGCCGCGCTCGCACTGCACTACGCGCTCGCATATCCCGATCGCGTGCGCGCGCTGGTCTACCTGTCGGGGACCGGCATCGGCTCGGACTGGAACGCGGCGTATCACGCCGAAGCGACGCGGCGCCGCACTGCCGACGAAGAAGCGCGACTTGCCGAACTCAAGACGCTCGATCGGAGCCCGGCCGAGGAACACGAACGCCGTGTCCTCGCGTGGCATCCCGACTACGCCGACCGCGATCGGGCGCGCGCATTTGCCGCGGCACTCGACCAGGCGTACGCCGTGAACTACGAGGCGAACGCGTCCCTGAGTGCCGAACTGAAGACGCTCGCGGAGTCGGAGACCGCGGCCCGCTGCGCGGGGCTCGACGTTCCGGCGCTGATCGTGCACGGCGCCGCCGATCCTCGTCCCGTGTGGGGTGTCGACTCGCTTGCGGCCGCCCTGCCCCGGGCCGAGGTGCGGGTGATCGAGGCGGCCGGGCACCTGCCGTGGGTCGAGGCGCCGACCGAGTTCGCCCAGGTGCTCGGCGCCTTCCTTGCCTCGCTCAGGTAGTACTTGTCTGCATCCATATATACATGTAGCATACAAGTCGTGCGTTACCTCGACCTCGCCGACGCTCTCCGGGCCCGCATCGCGGCGGGCGACTTCGGGCCGGGGGGAGCACTGGCCAGCGAAGGCGAGTTCGGCCGGGCCTACGGCACCAGCCGGGTAACGGTGCGGCGGGCGCTCGACATCCTCCGGCGCGAGGGGCTCGTCACGAGTCGCCGGGGGGCGGGTTGGTTCGCGGCCGTCGACCCGGTCCGCCAACCGCTGGGGCGCGTCACCACCGTGGAGGCGGCGGTCGAGGCGGCGGGAGCAACTCCGAGCCGCGAGATCCTGTCGTTCGGGTTCGTCGAAGCCACGCCGACGGTCGCGGTCGCGCTGGGCTGCGATCGCGGCGCCGACGTGCTGTGCGTCGAGCGCCTCAACCGGGCCGACGGCGAGCCGTTCGCCCTCGTCACCGTGTGGGTCGGTGCCGACCTCGGTGCCGAACTGTCGCGCGCCGACATCGAGCGGGCGCCGTTCTACGACGTCCTCCCGTTGCGGGGCGTCGACCTCGCCACCGTGCACCAGACCATTACGGCCGACATCGCCGACGCCCCGACTGCCCGCCGCCTCGACATCGCACCGGGCGACCCGCTGCTCTTCGTCCGCCGCGTGACCCACGATGCGTCCGGCGCGCCGGTCCTCTACTCCGAGCACCGCTACCCGGCCGCTCGTACTACGTTCGAAATCGAGTTCTCACTGAATTCAGGAGTGTTGCATCATGGCTAACCCGTCACGGCCTGACGCCGTCGTTCCCACCACCCCCGTCGCGCTCGTCGAAGCCGCGTACGCCAAGCTCGCCGAACGCGTCGATATCGCGCGCGAACGACTGGGTCGGCCCCTGACGTTCGCGGAGAAGGTGCTCGTCGCCCACGCCGACGATCCGCGCACCGTCGGATTCGACCGGGGCGTCGACTACGCCGACTACCGCCCCGACCGCGTCGCGATGCAGGACGCGACCGCGCAGATGGCGCTGCTCCAGTTCATGCTCGCCGGCCTGCCGACGGTCGCGGTGCCGTCGACCGTCCACTGTGACCATCTCATCCAGGCGCGCGTCGGCGCCGAGGCCGACATGCGGGTCGCGCTCGACACGAACCGCGAGGTGTACGAGTTCCTCCGCACCGTGTCGTCGCGCTACGGCATCGGGTTCTGGAAGCCGGGGAGCGGCATCATCCACCAGGTCGTGCTCGAGAACTACGCGTTCCCGGGCGGCATGATGATCGGCACCGATTCGCACACGCCGAACGCGGGCGGGTTGGGCATGGTCGCGATCGGTGTCGGCGGTGCCGACGCGGTCGACGTCATGGCCGGGTGGCCGTTCAACACGCGGGTACCGAAGCTCATCGGTGTGCGCCTCACGGGTTCACTTTCCGGCTGGACTGCGTCGAAGGACGTGATCCTCAAGGTCGCGGGCATCCTCACGGTGAAGGGCGGCACCGGCGCCATCGTCGAGTACTTCGGTCCCGGCGCCGAGTCGATCTCCGCGACGGGTAAGGCGACGATCTGCAACATGGGCGCCGAAATCGGCGCGACGTGTTCGGTGTTCCCGTACGACCACCAGACCGCGAAGTACCTCAAGGCGACGGGCCGCGAAGCGCTCGCCGATCTCGCGGACCGGTACGCCGAGCACCTGCGCAACGACCCCGAAGTCGACGCCGACCCGGCCCGGTTCTACGACCGGGTCGTCGAGATCAACCTTTCCGAACTCGAACCGCACCTCGTCGGTCCGCACACCCCGGATCTCGACCGGCCGATCTCGCAGATTCGCGCCGACGCCGAACGCGAGGGCTACCCGCTGAAGATCTCGGCCGCGCTCGTCGGGTCGTGTACGAACTCGTCGTACGAAGACATCGGCCGCGCCGCACACATCGCCCGCCAGGCCAAGGCCAAGGGCCTGCACGTGCAGACGCCGCTCATGATCACACCGGGCTCCGAACAGGTACGCGCCACCATCGAACGCGACGGCCTGCTCGCCGACCTCGAAGCGATCGGCGCGACGGTCCTTGCCAACGCGTGCGGCCCGTGCATCGGCCAGTGGAAGCGCGACGACATGCCCACCGAGACGAACACCATCGTCACGTCGTTCAACCGCAACTTCCCCGCCCGCAACGACGGCAACAAGGACACGCTCGCGTTCATCGGCTCACCCGAGACCGTGGTGGGCATGGCGATCTTCGGCGAACTCGATGACCGGTTCACTCGTGAGTTCGAGCCGCCGACCGCAGATGACCTCCCGTCTCGCGGGTTCGACCCGGGCGAATCAGGGTTCGAGGCGCCCGCGGCTGACGCCGCGTCAGTGGAGATCGCGGTCGCGCCCGGCTCGGACCGCCTCGAACTGCTGGCGCCGTTCCCCGCGTGGGACGGCAACGACATGCGCGGCCTGCGCGTGCTGCTCAAGGCGAAGGGCAAGTGCACCACCGACCACGTGTCGCCCGCCGGGCCGTGGCTCAAGTACCGCGGCCACCTCACGAACATCTCGCAGAACCTGTTCCTCGGCGCGGTCAACGCGTTCGCCCCGGGCGAGCCGGGGCAAGGTATCGACGCCCGCGACGGTTCGGTCAAGGCGTTGCCGGATCTCGCCCGCGAGTACAAGGAAGGCGGTATCGAGTGGTTGGCGATCGGCGACGAGAACTACGGCGAAGGGTCGTCGCGTGAGCACGCGGCGATGGAACCGCGCTACATGAACGGCCGGGCCGTGCTCGCCCGTTCCTTCGCGCGCATCGCCGAGGCGAACCTGAAGAAGCAGGGCCTCCTGCCGCTCACGTTCGCCGACCCGGCCGACTACGAGAAGGTGCGCGCTGACGACGCCGTCGACGTCATCGGCCTCGACTCACTCGCACCGGGCCGCGCGCTGCGCGTCGTCCTCCATCACGCCGACGGGTCAACCGACGAGTTCGCGGCCAATCACACGATGTCCGACGAGCACATCGAGTGGTTCGTCGCCGGTTCGGCGCTCAACCTGCTCGCGTCGCGGCGGTAACCCGGGAGTGGTGCGGCACACTCACGCCGTCCGGTCCCGCGAACGCCTGGAGCTTTTCGATCACCGACGCCTTGATCCGTGCTTGGGCGGCGACGTCGGCGCGTTCGATCGCGCCGGCGATCGGGGCCGCGACTTCGGTGATCATCTGCCACGACTGCTCGGGTGACTCGGAGCGCTGGGTCCCGTGCACTTCGTGTTCGGTGATGTCGCGGAGACCGGCCGCTTCGAAGAGCTTCGCGAGGTAGCCGGGAGCATTGCACCGGAACATGCCCGGCGCGTCCGGCGGGGGCGCGGGCATGTCGACTTCGGCCGCGACCGCGCCCATGGGAATCACGATCCACGGGTTGTCGGCCGGCTCCACCCATACCGACGCGGCAACTCGACCACCCGGCCTCAGCACCCGTGCGAACTCCCTCGCCGCCTGCGCGGTGTCCGGGAAGAACATGAACCCGAAGCGACACGTCAGCGAGTCGAATGTCGCGTCGTCGAAGGGCAGGTTGCCTGCGTCGGCTTCGCGGAACTCGACGTTCGTGATGCCGCGCCCGGCTGCGTTCTTCTTTGCGACATCGAGCATCCCGGGCGCGAGGTCGGTGATCGTGATCTTGCCCTTGGGTGCGAGCCCGGCGATCGTGAGACCCGGCTCCCCGGTTCCGGCCGCGACGTCCAGATGCGCGATGCCGTCGCGCACGCCGATCTGTTCGATCATCACCTCGCCGACCGGGCCGAGCATGGAGATCACCATGTGGTCCCACTTGCCCCAGCCGGGGGAGAATCGATCCCACGACGCCCGTTGGGCGTCGCGGATGTCGTCCGGGCTCATTGCCATGTCGCTACCTCCACGTCGGCCCGGGAGATTCGCACCGTTCGCGCGGCAAGGCAAGGGCCACTCGAAGGTGTTAGCCGAAGCGGGCGATCTCGGCGTCGAGGTCGAGGCGTTGGGTGATGGCGTCGCGGTCGTAGTCGCCCCACTGCTCGCGGGGGACCATCCACATGACCTCGAACTCGTTGCCGTCGGGATCGTGGGCGTAGAGCGACTTGGTCGCACCGTGGTCGCTCTCGCCCGCCAGCGCACCCATGCGCGCCAACCGGTCGCGCATCACCGCCAGGTCGCGGATCGTGTCGACCTCCCAGGCCAGGTGGTAGAGCCCGACGCGGCCTGGTTCCGGACCCGGCGCGTTCGCCCCGATCGAGAACAAGCCCAGCTCGTGGTGGTTCTCACCGCCGGGCGCC
>JANNHK010000007.1:0-2333 GCA_031404355.1 Actinomycetes bacterium | reverse complement strand
GGGTTGGCGAGCAGCGGGTGCAGCGTGCACTCGAACCCGAGCAACAACCCAACGGCGCGGGGCGCGACCTGCGCCTTCATGGCGACGCCCGCGGCATTCGCCTCGCTGAGCAGTTCGAGCTGGCGCCGCCACGAGTCGCGCTTGGTCTGAAGGAGCGTGAACGACATCGGGCGCCCGGACGCTTCGGCCATCTGGCGAAACAGGGAGAACTCGGCGTCGACGTCGGTGAAGTCGGACACGGCCTGCAGGACACCCCGCCCGCCGGCGCCGATCGCGGCGGCGATGCCGATCAGCTCGTCGGCTTCGGCGTTCAGTGTCGGGGTCAGCTCGCCGCGGCTGCTGCGATGGTTGAGTGTGCGCGACGTCGTGAAGCCGAGTGCACCGGCTTCGATCCCTTCGCGCGCCATCTTCGCCATGAGCGCGATGTCTTCGCCGGTCGCGGGTTCGCGGCGGGCGCCGCGTTCGCCCATCACGTTGAGCCGCAACGCCGCGTGCGGCACCTGGAGCGCGACGTCGACGTCGAACGGGCGGCCGTCGAGCGCGTCCATGAACTCGGGGAACGAACGCCAGTTCCACGCAAGACCCTCGTGGAGCGCGACGCCGGGAATGTCTTCGACACCCTCCATCAACTCGATCAGCCGGTCGTGGTCGGCGTCGTGCACCGGTGCGAAGCCGACCCCGCAGTTCCCGGCGACGACGGTGGTGACGCCGTGCCACGACGACGGGATCATGCGCTCGTCCCACGACGCCTGACCGTCGTAGTGCGTGTGGATGTCGACGAAGCCGGGCGTGACGAGCAGGCCGTCGGCGTCGACGACGCGATCGGCGGTGCCGTCGAGGGTACCCACCTGCGTGATCACACCGCCGTCGATCGCGATGTCGGCCCGGCGCGCCGGGGCGCCCGTCCCGTCGATGACCTCGCCACCCTTGATGATCAGCTCGTGCGTGCGCATGCTGCTCCTCGCTTCGACAGGGCGGCGGCCCTCACCGACCATTCTGCCCGATGTCTAGGCTGTGGCGCGATGGTGACCACCGGAGACATCGCGTACGAGGTCGACAGGACCACGATGATCGGGCGCCTCGCACTACCCGACGGCGACGGCTACTTGCGGCATCTCGCGTACCCGTGCACGAACGCGGCTTCCCGCTGAACGCGTGAGCACACCGGGCTACTGGCCGAGTCCGTGGCCCGGAGAGGACGGTGGCCCCGCTCGACTCCAGCATGCCCGCGGCGCGGGTCCGGGGTTCGCGCCCGGGCACGCGGGTGTGACCGCGCGGGCGGCCGTCGCGACGACAATGGTCGTGCTGCGTGAGCCGGGCGAGGTGTACGCGCTCTTCCACACCGTCGGCCCCGACACGATCTCGTGGGTCGAGCGCATCGACCCGGTCACACTCGAGACGGTGTCACGATCACCCGACCTCGCGGGCGGACCGACCTGGCCCGGCGGCCTCGCCGCCCATGCCAACGGGTCGCTGTACGTCGTCTTCGGTGCGCACGCGCACCGCCTCGACACCAGTCTCGGAGTCGTCGCGAGCCACCCACTCCCGCGCCACCGGCCGTACAACAGTTTCGTCATCCTGCCCGACGGTCACCTCGCCACAAAGGACTTCGGTGGCGTGCTCCCCGGCCACGACCCGGCCGCCCATGTGTACGAACCCACCGAACTCCTCGTCCTCGAACCCGAACGGCTGAAGATTGCCGACCGCGTGACGTTGCCCGAACCGTCGATCGCGCGCTTGTCGGCCGCAGGAAACGAGATCTACGTCGTCGGGACCGAATCTCTGTACCGCGTGTCGTGGAACGGAGCGGCACTGATGCTCGATGCCGATTTCGTCGGGCGCTACCGCACGATCGAAGGCCAGACCTACGGCTGGGACCCCGTCCTCGCGCTGGGCGCGGCGTGGTTCCTCGACAACGGCTTCGGCAGCGAGCGCTATGCGGGCACGTTCCGCGGCCAGGGCGTGAACACGGCGCCACTGCATCTCGTGCGCGTCGACCTCGACACCGGCGCGGTGACACTCACCGAGATCTGCGGCCTGCCCAACGGCGTCGTCGCGAACCCGCCACTCGTCGATGAGGCGCGCCGCATCGTGGTCGGTTTCGACAGCGGAAACGGCCGGATGGCGGCGTTCGACATCGCCGCCGACGGAACCACCGCGCCCCGCTGGCAACGTGATCAGAACCACGCCTGTCACATGCTGCTGTTCGCCGACACCGGCGAACTCGTGACGACCGACCACGACGCCGACCGCATGGTCGACGAGATCGTGGTCCTCGACATCGAGACCGGCGAGGAAGCGCTGCGGGTCGACTCGGGAAGCCCGGTCCAATC
>JANNHK010000006.1:0-2822 GCA_031404355.1 Actinomycetes bacterium | reverse complement strand
CAGGCCCCTCGGGCTGCTCAGCTTGGCCGCGGTCGCGAGGCCGCCGTCGCCGGTAGTCCCTATTTGGCCGCAGATGCCGGCGTACGTGCCGAACGAGTTGGTCCAGAAGCCGGTCACGTAGATGACGCGCACGCAGTGGTTGGCGGTGTCGGCGATGTAGATGTTGCCGTCGGTGTCCTCGGCCATGTACCGGGGGCCGTTGAGCCGTCCCCAGTTGATGTGGGAGTAGTCGCCCGTGTACCCCGCAAGGCCGAGACCCGCGTACGTGGCCGCGTTCCCGGCGGACACCTGACGGATGCGGTTCTCGGGCGGGTCGGGCGCGAACACGGCGCCGCCCGAGGACACGAACACCGACGACGGGCCCGACAGCTCCGCGCTCGCGGCCGCGGCGCCGTCACCGGCGTAGGCGCTGACCACGCCCGTCCCCGCGACAGTCGTCAGCGCCTCGTCGGCGTCACCGTCGACGATGCTGTCCCCGGCGCCGGTCGAGACCTTGCGGATCCGCTTGTTGTCCTTGTCGGCGATGTACATGTTCCCGGACGCGTCGAGCGCCAGGTCGTACGCGTAGGTGAGGTTTCCGGACGTCGCCGGTGTCGCGTCGGTGAAGCCGCAGACGTTCGTGTCGGCCGCGGTGACACCCGCCACGGTGGTGATCACGCCGGTCGAGGCGGAGATGCGCCGCACGCGGCATATTTCGGTGTCGACGAACAACACGTTGTCGGCCGAATCGACGACGACCCCGCGCGGCCCGACAACGATCGCGGCGGTCGCCTGCCCACCGTCGCCGCACGCGTCGCCCGTGGATACGCAACCGGCGGCGGGGAGGCTGTTCGCCGCCCCGGTACCCGCGAACGTCGAGATCGTCCCCCCGCTCGTGACCTTGCGGATCCTGTGGTTCACGTGGTCGCCGATGTAGCGGTTCCCGGCGCTGTCGACGGCGACACCGTACGGCCGGTTGACGTTGGCGAGGTCGCCGCGGCCGCCGTCGCCGAAGAACCCGGCGCCCGCGGTCCCGGCCACGACCGACACCGCGCCCGTGCTCATGTTGATCGCCCGCACGACGTTGTTCTCGTCGCTCACGTACATCGTCGTGCCCGAGATCGTGATGCGAGTCGGCTGCATCGCGACGTTCGTGGGAGTGGTGGCGTGCGTCCCGCTCGACCCGGTATGGGTCGTCAGGTAACCGGGGCAGGTCGACGTGCGCAGCTCGGCGGTCGCGGCGCTCCGCCACGTGCCCATCATCGTCTTCAACACGTAGAAGTACTCCTGCGGCAACGCGGTGATCGGGTTCACCGTCGTGTCGTTGTACGACGTGTTGTTCAGCGGCGTCGCCGTACCGATACTGGCGTGCCCGGAGCCCTGCGTCGTCGAGCGGAGCACGTCGGTGCCGTCGCCGCTCGCGCCGGCTGTCCAGTTCAGGTCGACGTCCGCCATGCCCGCCCACTTGCACGACGGGCTCGTCGGCACCGGCACCGTGAGCGTGCTCGCGGGGTGCACCGCGTTCGTCGAAGCGGTGAACACCCCGAACGCGCCGGTGGCGGCCGAGGCGGCGAGCACCGCCACGCAAGCCACGGTGAACAGGGCGCGCGGCGTCAACGATCTCACCGCCATGGAATCGGTAGCTCCCGGGTGCTGATTGAGGCGTAGATCGGTGAAATTGGACCGAATTCGCTTATCTGGCGGCGCCCGCACGCTGGACACCGTTGAACGTGAAGGTGATGTTCGAGGTCTGGCCCTGCATCGAACTCGGGGCGCTCGACGGCAGGCTCATCCGCACCATCAGGTAGTTGTCGGCGGCGTCGGTCAGCGTCAGGTTCGACAGCGCGGCGGCGGTCTGGACGACCGCGACCGGGGAACCGCTCGTGCCCAGCACGTCGTACTGGTCACCGGCGCCGGTACACGTGTAGGTGTAGTTCGGCGTGGTCCCCGACTCCGCCCACCCGCCCGGGTCGGTGCACTTGGCGATCCACACCTTCAGGCCGTCGGTCGCGTCGGTCACGAACGAGGGCGGGCCGTTGTCCCCGCCGGCCGTGAGGGTCACCGCGCTCATCGTGGAGCCGTCGTTGTCGATCGTGAGCTTGATCCGGCGTGATGCCGTGTCGCCCGGCCCGTAGACGTGGGCGACGGTCAGGCGGTTGTCGGCCGATCCGGGCGCGCCGACCGTGAGTGCCATCGCGCCGCTGTCGACGTCGGTCGTCACCGTCGAAGAGGCGGTGAAGTTCGCCGACGCGCTGTAGGAAAGGACGCCGAGGGAAACGAGGATCGTCGAGGCGACAACGCTCCAACGCCGCGTGTACAGCCAGCCCCGCCCTGCCGTCGCCCTCACTCGCTGATACCTCCTCGACCCGGCTCGCCCTTCACCGTCACCTCGTTGTGAGGCGGTGAGTGAACCCGGTGTTGCAACGTTGTCGGCCGGCATGGTGCGTGCGGTTAGCTCGTCAGGACAGGCGTGTCACCTGTCACGCGCGACACGGCTTCGGTCGGTCCGGCGCCCGGCGGTCCGGTGTCCGGCGGCGGCGCGGTCTCCTCGCCCTCCATGCGGTTGCGCCGAAGCTCGGCCCACGCGATCAACGCCAATCCCGCGAAGACGAGGAGGAGCGACTGGATCCGGCCGACGAACACCGCGAACGGCAGCCCGGCGTAGGGCACCACGTGCGAGACCTTCCACACCGTCTCCGGCAGCTTGATCACCAGGCGCTCGCCGCCGTCCACCTGGATCTCGTAGTACCGCTCCCACGAGTCGTTGACGGTGACAACCCTGCGGAAGCCGCGTTCGCCGCCCTCGATGTCAACGTAGATCTCGTCGCCTTCGTCCAGGGACA
>JANNHK010000005.1:0-11078 GCA_031404355.1 Actinomycetes bacterium | reverse complement strand
GAGGCCGCATACTCGGCGCAAGAACGAACTGGTGGGGTGACGAGCCGGCCTGTACGCCGGATTCTGCTGCGGTTTCTGCCGCAGGCTGCCGGTCCTACGCAGGGGCTTTCTGACCAGGGGATACGTCTTCCGTAGACGTTGGCGGCCCGTCGGTATTCCGTGTCCTCTCGCGGCCTGTGTGCGGCCTGGGGAATCCGCCAGGTCGTGTCGGGCGCTCGGAGCGCGCGGCCCGCATACTCAAGCTTGCGATTCTCGCACGAAACGTCCGCCCGTAAGGGACGGGGTTGGGCTGGCGTTGCCCGCGTTGCCTCGTCGTGGTCAGGCCGTCGCAACACACGATGAGCACGTCGCGTACGCCACGGTTGCAGATCTCGGTGAGAATGTGTTCCTTGTCCACGAACGGCGCACCTCTGGGCGGGAAGTCCGAAGCGTGCCATCCCGAGGGCTTCGCCGCGCCGGTGGGCGACTACCAGCCTGCCGCGTCGCACGCGGCGTCGGCATCCTGCACGGCGACTTCGAATAGGGCAATGTCGTTCTGAGTGATGCTGATGAGCATCTCCCGTATCGCTACCTGTACGTCGTACGTGGCGATGATTGATTTCTCATCCATCTCTTGTATCTCGTTGCGAAGTTCTTCCTGCGTGTAGATGTCCGCCTGCGCGGCGACGGTCCGGAACTGCCTGCACGCAAGCTCTGAGTCGTCGTCTTGTTCTGGAGCCTCCGGGGGCGCGGTTGCAGGGGGCGCGGTTGCAGCAACGGGAGCAACCGTTGTCGCTGTCAGGCCCTCGATGAAGCGAGCAGCGGCTTCGGAAAGTGTGCTCGTCGTCACTGTCGCCTCCAGACTCGACTCGTCGGTCTCTTCGTCCTCGAAGATGGTTCCGATCGCGCTTCCGATCGCGCCAATGACAATCAGACCCCCAAGAACGCCGAGCGCGATCTTCCCTACGAGCCCTTCCTTCGTCCTCCCCGGAGCTGTCGAGGGGTTTGGACCCTGAGGGCTCGGGCCGGAGGATGCTCTGGCCGATTGATCAGGACTCTGAAAGGGGATCAGTCCGGCATCGCGAAATGGGACGAGGGCATCGTTTGCAACGTCGGCTGTCCAAGTCGATCCGGTGTGATAGCGCCATGCGTGACGACCGGACGGGTCCGGGTACCAACCGGCGACGGGAGGTTCGCTCACTTGTCATCCCACGACGACGGAGCACCGTTCATCTTTGGCAAACCCCCGCTCCCGCAACTTGACGCAAAGTCTATGGACTCATAGTCGGGGCTGCCGTGGAACCGCTCGGCCATGGACGGGGTTGGGCTGGCGAAGCCAGCGGTCAGATCCGTTCGACCCGTACGTTTCCGAAATCGTCGACTGCGAGAATCTGCTTACTGGTCTTGTTGACCACGGCCAGGATGATCCAGACGATCCCCCAGAAGCCACATGTGACGAGGGTGAGAATGAGGTGGAGGACGTGGTTCGTCTTCTTCCCCTTCGTCATCACCACCTGGTAGTCCGACTGGCTCTCGACTCGCCAACCCGCCGCGGAGTTGTTGGCGACGTATTGCGCCAGCAAGGACTTCCGCTCGTCCGCTGTCTTGCGCAGCGGCGCCTCAGTTGGCTGAGGCTGCGGCTCTCCAGGCGGCTGAGCCTGCGGGAACTCCGCGTCCGTCATTTTTTGCCCCCCGGTCGAAGCCGAATCCCCCGATCCGACCTTGACTCGGAGTCTATGGACTCATAGTCAGCCCTGCCATGGACTCGTCCGTCGATGGCGCGGGCGCAACGCAGGGCACTCCTCGAAGAGTTCGGCGCGCGCGTTCGTGACGAGCGAACGAGGCTCGGGCTCTCGCAGGAGGGCCTCGGATTCAAAGCCGCGATGCACCCGACGTACATCTCCGGGATCGAGCGCGGGAAACGCAACGTCAGCCTTCGCAACATCGTTGCTCTCGCTGCGGCGCTGAAAATCGACCCTGGAGAACTCACGGGCGGGTTGCGGCCTGATCGGAGTTCCTAACAGCAACGATCCCGGTGCCGGGCGAACGCGGCGCTGACCATGCCTGGCGTCGTCGAGTCCGGGCCCCAGGCCGCGGACAGGCCGTGGGCCGGAGAACCGCAGAGCGCGTTGACCTGTTGCGATCAACGACTACTAGGCTCCGCGCATCTGCCCGACCCGGTACGGGTCTGGCCAGTGGGTGGGAGGGGTTCCGAATGTTCAGTGCCCCGCAGCGCGCTCAGAGCGTTCGTCTTCACCTTGTGCCGTCGCAGGCCGATGGAACAGAGGACGTTCAGTGAGTGGAGGCGCGTACGTGCACAAGGCCGAACGATGGTCGGTCCACCGCCCAACTGGCTCAGCGCGCCCGGCAGGATACGTCCTCCTCCTCTTTCGAGTCGTGGAGGACGACGGCCATTGGGTCGGGCTTTGCGAAGAGCTGGACGTGTCGAGCTTCGGGGAAACGCGCGAAGAAGCCCTCGACGCGACTCTCGAAGCGACGGAGCTCTACCTCAACACTCTTGAAGAGATGGGCGAACGCGAGCGAGTGTTCGGCGAGCGGAAACTCGAACTCACCGATTTCGAGCCCGAGGACACGACGGAGCGCCAAATCGTCGTGCACCCAGGCGAGATCGTTTCTCCTCAGCGCCTCGTTCTCGTCAACGCGTAGGCCCCGCAGCTCCTCCACGGAGGCCTTCGTGTCGGTGCCGTTGTGTTCGAGCGACCAAATCTGCGCAGCGCTGCGCCGTCTTGGCTTCCTACCTCGTGCTGCTCAGGGCAGCCATCAGGTATGGACCCGCACGAACGAGGACGGCCACTCTGACGTGTGCACGGTCGTGATCGGCAAGTCGGAGGTCCCCCGCGGGACGCTGCGAGCCATGCTGAGACAGGCGAAGTTGACTGAAGCCGAGTTCGTCAGCGTCCTGAAGTAGGCGGCGGCGCTGCGGACGCATGTGCGCGCGCGTTTCGGCTGATCGCGGCGGCAGGGTGGTGACGAGCCGGCCTGTACGCCGGATTCTGTGCCGGCCTTGCGACCGGCGGTGGCCATCCATCTCGACCGGCGATTGCTCGACGGTTCTAGCGGCCTACCCGAGGGATTTGTGGGCGGGCCGCCCGTCCCTCTGCTTGGCCTTGCTCCGAGTGGGGTTTACCGAGCCGCCCGGGTCACCCCGGGCGCTGGTGCGCTCTTACCGCACCGTTTCACCCTTACCTGTGACTCGTCTTCCCGGAGGTTGGCGAGCCCATCGGCGGTCTGTTTTCTGTGGCACTTTCCTGCGGGTCGCCCCGACTGGGTGTTACCCAGCACTCTGCCCTGTGGAGTCCGGACGTTCCTCGGACGGGTCCTACGAGAGTCCCGTACGCGGCCACCCGGCCGGCTCGTCACCGGCCACCACGATACGACGCGTCACAACCCCCGCTCGGCCGCGCGGGTGAATGCGGCGCCGAGCATGCCGAATCCGACGGCGAGCAGGGCGTTGACGAGCACGGTGCGGAGCCCGAAGCCGAGGTCGTCGCCCTGAGCCAGTGGCACCGCGACGCGTACCGCGAGCCATCCGGCGAACGTTCCCACCGCGGCAACTGCGCCGTGGAGCAGCGGCGCGTGAGGCGCGCCGCGCCCGGCGACGACACCGGCGGCGACGTACGCGGCGACGATCGCCACGACCGGCAGCCACATCCAGACCGACGTGTCGAAGTCGTCGACGTTGCGGTCGAGGGCAACGACTCCGGCGCTGACCGGAACGACAATCGCCAGCCCGACCGCGATCGCCCGCAGCAGCGGCCGACCCCGGACGCCGTGCGTCTGGACGCTCACGTCGGGACCGCCTCCGCGGTGGAGAGTTCCGCGTACGGCGCCCGGAACCCGTCGTGCAGCAGCGGGCGTACTGCGCGCCGGTTCCGCATCAAGACGACGAACGCCAAGACGAGATAGATGGCGCCGACACCGATTCGGGCCTCGTCATGAATCGACTCGGGGAAGATGCGTGAAACGAGGTTGGCGATATAGAGCACGAACATCGTCACCGCTTCGGTGACGCTCATGCGTCGGTTCATCAGCACGGCCACCGCGAACGCCGACTGCGCAGCGGTGACCCATAACTCCTCGCGCTGTTCGGGACCGATGGGCAGTCCGTGGGTGCTCGACGAGGCGATCGCGAACACGATCGGCAGCGTGCCGACGAGCAGCGTCCACTGGTTGACCTTCGACGACACGAGCGCGCCGAGGCCTGCGTTCGAATTCAAGCGCCACGCGAACATGGCCGCGACGAGCAGCTCCGGTGACTCCGACGCGAGCGGCGCCACGATCGAAATCAGCACGAACTGATTGATTCCGAACTCCTCTCCGACTTCGACGAGTCCGTCGGCGAACGGTTCGGCGACGGCGAGGATCACGATGATCGCGCCGAACGCGAGGGCGGCGACCGCCAGGCGACGTTGCCGCGTCGGCAGCGTCGCGATGAGTTGGGCGGGCCCGACGAGGTGCGGCTCTTCGGCGGGGGCGCGCGCGACGCGGAACATGTAGACGACGAAGACCGTCACGAGGATCGCGGCGTCGAAGAGTGTCAGCGTCTCCTTGAACGGCAGCGTGAGCCCGTAGACGGTCGCGATGATCAGGAACGCGATCTCGACCGCATGCGAACGTTCCAGCACCACCTCGGTCGCGGTCAGGTCGGTGCCGGGCGGGATGCTACGGGGGCCTTTACCCCGGCGGGTCTGGCGTAGGCGGTACGCGGAGACGAGCACGACCATCGACCAGCCGATGCCGATCAGTAACTGGTTGCCGCCGGTCATGTTCGCGAGCGCGTTCTCGCATTGGTTGGTCGCACCGACCTCGCACGTTCCGTACTGTTCGAAGGCGTCGCCGGCTTTCCACGTGAAGACGAAATCGACGGCGTACTCGGGCAGCACGGCGATGAGCGCGAGCAGGGCGATGGCGAGTCCGGCCGAGATGTCGAGCTGGGCGACTTCGGCGGCCCAAGCCAGCATGAAGGCGCCGCCGACGACGGCGACGCCGTAGATGATGGCCGCGGTCAGCGGCTCGGGGTGGGTGGAGCTCAGGCGCACGCTCACGGCCGGGAGCGTGATCATGATCGCCAGCACGATTGCCAGCTTCTGGCGGCCTGGATGCTCGGAGTGGTCGGGCTCGGCCGCGTGCTCGGTCACGGGCGGCATCCTACGGAACGGGCGGGGAACCCGAGCGGTCTCCGGAGGGTCACATCAGTGATGATCCTGGATGACTCAACTCCTCCGGCCACCTGGCCGATTGGGGTGGTGATGGGTACTACGAGCTGGCGTGAACTCGGCCGCTGCAAGGGCGCCGATCCGGTCGTGTTCTATCCCGAAGACGACGAAGACTTCGGGGAAGAAGCGAAGGCGATCTGCGCTCCGTGCCCGGTCCGGGAGACATGCCTCGAACACGCACTCGTCGTTCGCGAGAAGATCGGCGTGTGGGGTGGCTATACCGCGAAGGAGCGGCGCCGGATCATCCGCCAGCGTCGCCGCGCGTCCTAGTTCACCGTTACACGGAGTTCACGATCTCCGATCGGCACCACGTACACGCCGGGGGCCGCGCCCGCGGTGTGGACGCTGATCGTGTGCGCCGCGTCTCCCCCCGCGGGGACTTCGATCGAGCGCACGACCATCGTGCACATCTGGTCGGCCGGCGCGACGAGAAACGGGTCGCACGCGTCGGTGTCGTAGTCGTAACTGCCGGCCACGCCGCCCGCGTTGTGGACGCGCACCGTCACGTTGATGTCGGTGCCGGCGTCCACGGTCGTCGTTGCCGGGTCGAGCGTCACTTCCAACACCGCGACCGCGGCGGGCGTCAGGGGCGCCGGATCGGGGATCGCTGCCGGATCGGGTTCGCGGACGACCGGTGCCGGTACGACGGCGTCCGGCTCCGGTAGGGCGACGGCCGAGGGCGGCGGCGCGGCCGGGCGCGTAATCGAGACGCCGCTGCGGGCTTCGTCGGAGACGGCACCGACAGCTGCTTCGGGCTCGGTGTCGTCGTCGCCGAGCGCGACCGCAGCCGCGAGCGCGACAGCCGCCAGCGCGACGACGGCCGCGATGACCAGTGCGCGCCGCCCGCCGCCGCGTCCGGGCGATTCCGGCGCGTCGGCCACGATCGCGATGTCGTCACCCTCGGCCTCGCCGGCTTCAACGGCTACGAGGTCGATGTGCTCGTCCGCCGGCGCGCCGACGTCGTGTCCTCCTCGTTCCGACACCCGAAGCCTCCCGTTCCCGATCGTCGGTTCCTGCCCTCGGGCAGGTACTGCGTCTACGACTGTGTGATGATCAACTGTGGCGCGAAGCCCGGTACTCCCACCGCGGACGCGCCCTCGGCGGAGTAGAAGGACGCTCTACCGACGTGGTCATCCGTCCGTTCGCATGGTGGAGCGGAGGCCGGCGAGGCCACGGGCGGCGAGCGACTGGACGTTGCCGACGGAGCAGCCCAGCTCGCTGGCAACGGCAGCGTCGGGGAGATCGGCCACGTAGCGCAGCAGGACGGCCTGGCGCTGGCGGCGGGGCAGGGCGTCGAGGGCCCGGTACAGGTCGACGCGCTCGCCGTCGACGACCTCGCCGATCATGACCTCGCCCCGCGACTTGCGCCGGGCCGTGGCCCGGCGGCGGTGGAGGTCGATGGCGATGTTGCCGCTTACCCGGGCGACCCAGGCCCGGGGGCTCGGATGGGTGCGGACTTCGTGCCAACGGGCGAAGGCCCGGGCGCAGGCTTCCTGGGCGGAGTCGGCGGCGTCCTCACGGGAGCCGAGAAGTCGATACGCGACTTGGTAAGCCTGCCGGTACAAGCCCGGGTAGGCCTCGTCGAAGTCGCTGGTGCTGCTCGCGGCAGCTACCGCACTCGCCGTGCCGGCGAGCGGTACCACTTCCACCTGATGTCCGCCCTTCCCGTGCCGGGGGGAATACGAACATGACGCCTCATGTCCGTATTTGGTTCTGGTCCGTGACGGTTTTGCTGCCACCACGGTACTCGGCGGTCACCGGGAATTTGGCGCCCCGGGGTGGGCAGTATGCACGTCGGTCCCCGAAGGGTCATCGCAGGAAGCCGAAGTGTGACGGGCGACTCCTCCTGGGCTCGCGATCAGCCTGCCTCGGCCACCGTCAGGGGGATCCGGGTGGTGTTCCGTGGGCCGAACCCGTAGGTGTAGTCCCCGGGTGCGAGCGGGAGCTGGGTGTCGGAGTCGAGGGCCCGGACGCTGAACGTGAACGTCTCGGTCCACCCGGGCGCGCGCCACTGAGCCGTGGCGACGCAGTCGGGGAGCCACCGGTACGGGTCGAGGGCGGGGTCGTACAGCAACGGCTCTTCGGAAGCGGCGGCCGCGACCATGTCAGACGGTCGCACGCTCCACGGCCCTGACAGCTCCGTGCAGCCCCAGTCCCAGATCCGGAACGGCGTGTCGTTGCGTACGGTCACGGTCAGTGCGGTTTCGGCTCCGGGGGTGAGTGTCAGCACGGTGGGCTCCGTCGCCACGGTCAGGCGGGCTTGGCGATCGAGGACGTCGATCCCGACCAGGCCCATGCTCGTCCGCCCCGGGCTTCCCATCGGGAAGCGGACGCGCTTGTCGAACAGGTAGTAGAGGCCGGGCGCCGCCGGCCGCCACGCGTCGGCGTCGGTCGAGGCCACCCCCGGCGCGCCCGCGATGTGGCGGGCGTAGAACGTCGCCACGCCGAGCTGGCTCGTTCCGGGGTCGAGGCGGGTGGCGACGGGGAGGTCGCAGTCGACGGCCGCGCCCGGGCTGGCCACGAGCCAGGGGCACCCGCCGCTCACGCGGATGGGCCACGGTCCGTCGTTGTACATCGTGAACTCGAACCGGATCGTCTCACCGATCGAGATGTTGAAGCCGCGGGGTGACGCGATCCGCACGTGGGTCCAGTCGTCGAGGCGCGTGCTGTCGACCGTTGTCGTTGTCGTCGTCGGGCGGGGCGGGGCGGCGGTCGTCGTGGTCGTGCTCGGCGCGGGCGCGGTCGTCGTCGCGGTTGGCTCCACAGTCGTCGGCGGCGGCGAGCTGGTCTGCGGCGCCTCGGCCGTGGTCGCCGGCGCGGCCGTCGCGACAATCCGCTCGTCGTCGGTGCCGCCGTCGAGCGCGGCCGCCGACACCGCCGCGATCAGCCCGGCCGCGACGACGATCGCCACCGCGGCGAGTCGCCGCGATCGCCCGCCCGTTCCACCGTCTCGGTCGTCGAAGTCGCGTCCCATTTTTCCTCCTTGCCCACACCTCTAACGCCACCGAAGGACGCCTTGGTTGCAGTCCGTTCGAGGAGGTCGGTGCCGCGGCTCGACCCGTCGGCCCGACCCGTCGGGTCGCCCGGACCCACCGATAGGCTCCGCCCGATGCAGTTCGACCTGTCACCCGAGCTGGCCGAGCTCCAGGCGACGGTGCGCAAGATCGCTCAGGAGAAGGTCCTGCCGCGCGCCCGCGAGATCGACACGACGGCCGAATATCCGCAGGATCTGTTCGAACTCTTCCGCGACACGGGCCTGCTCGGGCTCGTGATCCCCGAGGAGTATGGCGGCTCCGGCGCCGGGATCATGGGCCTCACGCTCGCAATGGAAGAGGTTGCCAAGTACTCGAACACGGCCGCGCTCATGCTGTTGCTGACACGGCTCCCGACCGGGCCGGTGCTGATCGCGGGCAGCGAAGCGCAGAAGAACCACTACGTGCGCGGCGTCGCGACCGGCGAGATGCGCGCGGGCTTCGGGTTGTCGGAGCCACAGGCCGGCAGCGATGTCGTCGGCATGCGCACGAAGGCCGTGCGCGACGGCGACGGCTGGGTGCTGTCCGGCACGAAGTGCTGGATGTCGGGTGTCGTGCAGGCCGACTGGTACTGCGTGTTCGCGAAGACGGGCCCGGCCGAGTCGCGCCGCCACGACGACATCTCGTGTTTCATTGTCGACCGTTCGACACCTGGCGTTTCCGTCGGGCGCACCGACGACAAGATGGGTGTGCGCGGTGTCGACACGGGCGAGCTGATCCTCGACGAGGTGCGTGTTCCCGACGCGAACGTCGTGGGCGAGGTCGGCGGGTTCCGGCTCGCGATGCTCGGACTCAACTCGATGCGGCCGATCGTCGCGGCCCGCGGTATCGGCCTGGCCGAGGGCGCGCTCATGTACGCGACCGACTACGTCAAGGAACGGGCCGCGTTCGGCAAGACGATCGCCGACATGCAGGGCATCCAGTGGAAGATCGCCGAGCTGGCCACCGAGATCGAAGCGGCCCGGCTGCTCACCTACCGCGCCGCGATGATGGCCGACGAGGGCAAATACACGCGCGAGTACGTGCCGTTCCTCTCCATGGCCAAGTACTACGCCAGCGAGGTCGCGGTGAAGGTGTCCGGCGAAGCCCTGCAAATGCTCGGCGCCGCCGGGTACATGAAAGATCACCTGACCGAGCTCTACTACCGTGACGCCCGGCAGCTGACCATCGTCGAGGGCACTTCGCAGATCCAGCTCGGGCTGATCGCGCGCGGAGTTCTCGACCGCGACCTGTGGTGGGACTGATGCGCCCCCGGCCCCCAACATCGTGAACGAGGTCCTCACGCCGATCCTCGCGCGCCTGGTGCGCGGCAATCCGCTCACCGAAGACGACATCGTCGCCGCGCTGTGCGAGATCCTCGAAGGGCGCGTCTCCGACGTGCAGGCGGCCGGGTTCATCGTCGCGCTGCGTGCGAAGGGCGAGACCGCGGCCGAGCTCGCCGCGCTCGTGCGCACCATGCACCGCTACGGCACCGCCGTCGACGTTCCCGACGGAGCTATCGACACGTGCGGCACCGGTGGCGACCGGGCCGGGACGGTCAACGTCTCGACCATGGCCGCGCTCATCGCCGCGGCCGCCGGGGCGCGCGTCGTCAAGCACGGGAACCGGGCCGCGTCGTCGCAGTGCGGCTCGGCCGACGTCCTCGAAGCACTGGGTGTTGCGATCGAACTCGGACCCGTTGGCGTCGCCGCGTGCGTGGCGGAGGCCGGCCTCGGCTTCTGCCTTGCCCCCCGCTACCACCCCGCGATGCGGTTTCTCGGCCCCGCCCGCAAGGAGCTCGGGGTGCCGACGACCTTCAACTTCCTCGGACCGCTCGCCAATCCGGCCCGGGTGCGGCGCCAGGCGGTCGGCGTGTCCGACGCGACCATGGCCGACCGGATGCTCGGCGCGTTGCAGGCGCTCGGCGCCGAACGGGCGCTGGTGTTCTACGGCGACGACGGGCTCGACGAGCTCACGACGACGACGACGAGCACCGTGCACGAGTTCGTCGACGGGTCCGTGCACAGCTACGTGCTCGACCCGCTCGACTTCGGGATCGAACGGGCCGAGATCGGCGCACTCTCCGGTGGCGACGCCGCGGCCAACGCGGAGTCGGTGCGGCGGGTACTCGGGGGCGACAAGGGCCCGCACCGCGACATCGTGGTCCTCAACGCGGCCGCCGCCCTGGTCGTTGCCGGGAAGGCCGGCGATTTCGGGGCCGGGGTCGAACTCGCGGCCCGCGCGATCGACAGTGGTGCGGCGGTCACCGCCCTCGCCGACCTCGTGCGGGTCAGCACTGCCGAACTCGCCCGCGAGAACGCGGCAGGATAGGTAGCCGTGGCGCCCGTACTCCAGTGTCCCGACTGCGGCACCAAGCATCCGCTCGCAGTGGCGGGCCAGGCCGCCTCGTTCCGGTGCACCGGCTGCGACCGCGTGCTCAAGGTCCCCGCCCAGTTCCGGACGTCACCCGAACCGGAGGTGTTGTCGAACCTAGCGCCGGGCACCGGAGCCCCGCATCGCAACGGCGACACCGCCACGCGACGCGCGCCCCGGGGGCGTTCCGATGCCGTCCCGCGCGTGTGGCGGTTGATCGTCTGGTTGGTTGCGCTGCCGTTCGCGTTCGCGATCGTCTTCGGGTTCGCGCGCGGCATCGGGATCCTGAGTGGGAACCAACTCCAAGATGTCTTCCTTGACACCGGCTGGGATCGGTTCTGCGGATGCGACGAGGAAACCCGTCGGCGGAGCCGGGGGCTGAAGTGGCAACGCCGGGAGGCTGCGGCACGGCGGAGCGTGCCTGCTACAGTTTGGCGGACGACTTGCGAACGGCACGGCGGAGCGTGCCTGCTACAGT
>JANNHK010000004.1:0-19744 GCA_031404355.1 Actinomycetes bacterium | reverse complement strand
GAGCGGTACCTCGACGCGTATGACAACCCGCCCATGCTCAACCTCTGCACCGACGGACTGTTCGCGTCGCTGTCGACGAACCTCTCGGCGCCGGATCCGTTGTTCGTGTACTGGGCCTTTCCTCGCCCGATCGACGAGGTGAAACGGGGTGCGTTCATTGTCGAGAAGAACCCGATCATCTGGGTCTGCCCGCCCGCGCCCGACCCGACCGTGCTCGCCGGCGGCTACGGGTACCGCATCATTCCCCAGGACCCCGCCGTGCTGGCCGACCCTCAGTACGTGTCATGGCCGTTCGTGTCGACCGTCTTGGTGCCGGCCGACTGGCCGCCGCTCGAAGGCGAGGCGGACGCGTCGGACGCATCAGATCGGTAGCGTTCGGTCCGTGAGCGACGCCGACACCGACCCCGTCGACCGGGCCCTGCACGAGATCGAAGCGAGCGCCGAGGCGAAACGCACGAGCGGCGAGATCCCCGCCGACCTCGAAGCGCGCCTCGACACGGAGTTCCGCGACATCGTCGGAACGCCGCCTCCCCCGCTCGATCACGTCGCGCGCCTCATCGGTCAGCTCCGCGACTTCAGCTTCGAGATTCCGGAACCGGCGAACTCGTCGTCGATCCCCGGCGGTCAGCTCGTACACCGGATGGTGTCGAGCACACTCCGGCGGCACAGCGAACTCCAGGCCGCGCAGCTGCAACAGCTCCGCGATCTGGTCGCAGACACCCTCGACGCCCTCGAGCGCGACATCGCGCACGGCCTCGAGGAACTCGAAGAGCGTCGGCGCCGGGCCGTCTCCGATCTCCGCGCCGAACTGGCCGAGGGATGGCGCGCGGCGGGAAAGCGCAGCAGCGCCGGCTGACGTGCGGCTGCTCTACGTCGTCCACCGCTATCACCCCGACATTCCCGGCGGGGCGGAAATTGCGTGCCGCCTGTTCGCGACGCAGATGGCGGCGCGTGGCCACGACGTGGAGGTCGTCACCAGTTGCGCGCGCGACTACATGACGTGGGCCGATGTGTATCCGCCGGGAACGTCTGAGATCGACGGCGTCACGGTGCACCGGTTGTCGATTGCGTCGCCCCGCGACGTTGAACGCTTCAACCTGCTCTCCGCGGTGGTGCGGCACGACCCGCGCCTCGTGCCGTGGGATCGTCAGGAACGCTGGCTGGAGGAACAAGGGCCCTTTCTGCCGAGTCTCGAGCCCTGGCTCGAAGAGAACTACGAACGCTTCGACGCCGTCGTCGCGTTCGCGTACCTCTACTTCACCGCGCCGACGGTCCTCCGCGTGCTCGCCGGTCGCCGCCCACTGCTCTTCCACCCGTGCGCGCACGAGGAGTGGACGCTGCACCTGCCGCTGTACGACACGCCGTTTCGGGTCGCCGACGGCATGGCGTACTTCACGCCCGAAGAACAGGCGCTCGTGCACGGGCGCTTCGGCGATCGCGCCCACGGCGAGGTCATCGGCATCGGACTCGACACCGCCGCCGCGACACGGTTTGCCGACGGTGGAGTGCGCTTTCGCGCCGAGACAGGTATCGGTGAACGTCAGTACGTCACGTATGTCGGCCGGCTCGATCGCAGCAAGGGTGTCGTCGAACTGGTCACGTGGTTTCGCGAGTTCTGCAACCGGACCGGCCGCGACCTCGTGCTCGCGTTGCTGGGTGATCCGGTGCACCCCATCGAACCCGTTGACGACGTCGTCGTCGCGGGCGTGGTGTCAGAGGAAGTGCGGCAGTCGGCGGTGTCGGGCGCGACCTGCCTTGTGCACCCGTCGTACTTCGAGAGTTTCTCGATGGTGCTCACCGAAACGTGGGCACTGGGCCGGCCCGTGCTGGTGCAGGGCCGCTGCGCCGTGCTCGCCGGGCAGACCGCGCGGTCGCAAGGCGGGATCTCGTACGTCGGGTACGCCGAGTTCGAAGCCGGGCTCGAACGGATCCTCGACGATCCGGCGCTGGCCGACGAGATGGGCCGCCGCGGGCGCGCCTACGTGCACCGCGAGTATGAGTGGGAAGCGTTGCTGCCGCGCTACGAAGCGCTGATCACCGACATGAGCGCGGTTACGACTCGAGAACGGTGAACGCGAAATACGCACCGCGGTCTTCGGGCGGGCCGAGTTCGTCGCACTTGGTGATCTCGGTGAGGACATCGGCCGGTGTCGTCGCCTTCTCGACCAGCACGGTGTCGACATCGGAGCGCGAGACGGCCCAGCACACGCGACGGCCCTGCGCGTAGGTCAGAATCGACGTCGGGTGGTTGAACGACGCGACGTTGCGCACGTCGGCACCGTGCGCCATGAGGCTTCCACTCGCCGCGATGACACCGACATTACCGTCGTCGGGTTGCACGGTGGCGAGGAACTGGACGAGGCGGGCGTCGGAATCGACGAACTGCACGAAGTCCATTTCCGGGATGTCGCCGCGAATCCGATCCAGCTCCCAGCTCGGATCGGGCCGTTCCCACACGGTCGTGAACAGCGCCACCGCGATCAGCACGAGCGGTGCGACCGCGACCCACGCGTACGGGCGATCGCCCGGCTTCCCGGCCCGGCGCGCGAGTTCGAGAACGGAGTGCAGGAGCACGATCGCGTTGAGTGACCAGAGTAGGAACAGCGCGATGAGCACGGGGACGAGCGAGCGATTGGTGAAGTACCCCGATGCACCGAGACTGAAGATGCCGAGGAACAACAGCGCGGGTTGGTCGGGTACGTCGAAGGTCCCGACGAAGCGGGCGGCCAGACGCGAACCCGCCAACCCGAGAGCCGCCGCCGCGAGGAATGTGCCCATGACGAGCGTGTGGAGACCGAGTCCGAGCATTGGCACCGCGTAGTAGCCGCTGGCGCCGAACAAGCGTGAGAACACGAGGAGCGCGGGGAAATCGGCGGGCATACCCATGGCGATCGAGAAGAGGCCGTGGGCGACGAAGACGCCGAGCGCGCCGGCGCCGAGCAGCACCACGCGCCGGATACCAAGGGTCCATTGGCGGTCGCACGTGAACACGACGAGCACCGCGGCGCCGACGGCCGGTAGCCCGAACTCGGGATTGTTGAGCGCGGTTGTACCGGCGAGCAGGCCGAGCAGCGCGAACGACCTCGGACGCGTCCAGTGGGCAGTTCCGCGTGCGAGCACCGCGCCCAGCGTGAGTGGGAGCAGGAGCCGCAACGGCAGGATCGCCCAGTACCCGGCGAGGGTTGCGTGTTCAAAGGGGCCGAACCCGTGTACGAACGTCGCGGGAATAACTATGAACGCGGAGAGAACCGCCCACTGCGTTCCACAGGCGCGTTTGAGGATCGTGAACGCGGCCGCGACCGTCGCGATCTGGAGGAGGGTGACGTAGAGAAACGAGATGCCGAGCGCGTGGGAGGGGAACATGCGCACGAACGGCACCAGGGGGTAGCCGAATAGTGTCGTGTACTGCGGGATGTAGTTCCCGAGCGGATACGCGCCGACACTCGGTGCAAGGAGTTCGTCGAGGATGAACTGCGAGTGGTACCGGTCGGTCACTCCGTTCGGAACGTGCACCAGCATCGGGAGGTACGCCACCGCGAGGGCGCCCGCGGCAATGCCCGCGACCCAGCGCATCACTCGGGTCCCCACCGGACCAAGCCGCGAGAGCACGTAGGCGCCGGCCAGCACGACCGGGACCATTCCGAGCACGATGCCCTGACGGAATCCGGGCCACGACGATGTCAGCGGCCGTGTGTCGCGCCACCCGAGTGCCCAGATCACGAAGCTCGTCGCGCCCGCGCCGGCGACGAGGAGGAACGTCCGTACCCACTCGCGCCGCCGTTCGGTTGCGCACGCGGCCCGCGTCAGGCGTGCCACCGGAATGATGAGAAGCGGCATGACGATCAAGGCCGTCAAGAACAGGCGATCGCGCGGCTCCCTGACGTTTGCCGTCGCGGGGTTTCCGACGATCGACAGGAAGAACGCCTTGTCTTGATAGAGCGAGAAGTTGGGCGCGAGCAGCCAGATGAGCCGGACTGTCGCCAGCCACACACCGAACAACAGAACGACCGAGAGCGCGAGCACCAGGGGCGAAACCCGATCGACGACGTCGGGTTCCTCGACCGTGATGTCGTCGTCTGCATCGGTCTCGATGCCATTCTCGACGTCGATCACGAGTCCTCAGTCGTAGGTGAGCGACGACGTGTCGATCACGAGCGATGGGAGACAGACGTCGACGAGCATGCCGCCGTCGGTCGTTTCGGCATCGACGATGGCGCTGGCCGGGAGACGAACGAGTGGTGCGTCGGGTACGCCGAATTCGCGCGCTTCGAATTCGGGCGCCGCGTCGCGGCCGGGTACGAACACGCGCATGCGCGACGACCCGACGATCGGTGCTGTCGGTGGCGGCAACGGCGCCGGCGCCACCGCGTCGGGCCGAGCAATGACGACGAACCCGTCGTGATCGAGCTGAATCGGTGCCTGGAACACGGTCGACGTGAAGTCGCAGCGGCGCACGCCGGTGACGGGCGTCGTCGTCTGCGCGTCGGCCACGGTCGTCACCGTCGTCGAGCCGTTCGCCTTCATGAACATGCGGTTCTGCCACGCGCTCGCGTCGCCCGGGAGCACCGTGCTGTCGCCGGGGAGCGTTTCGTACAGCCCGGCGGCGATGGCGTGTTCGAGCGCGACCTGGCGGGTGTGCTCCGGCTTGCCGTAGACGTTCACCACCCACTGGTTGTTGCGCGCGGTCGTGGCGACGAGCGAGCCCACCATGAGGCCCGCTGTCACTGCGAAGACGATGCGCGACGGTTCCCGCCAGCGGGCGGGGATTCGAGGGATCGCGCCGACGACGGCGAGCACGGCGGCAACTGCGAGCAGCGCGAAACCAAACGACTCGAAGTACACGCCGAGGTACGCGATGCCGAATCCGAGTTCGTCCTGCCAGCGCTGTGCAATCGCAACCGTCGCGACCGGCGCGAGCCACAACGACACACCGACGATGACGAGCGCGAGTTGCGCCCGTCCGGTGATCGGGCGGGTGCGGGCGACGGCGATACCAACCGCCGTCCCGACGAGCAGTGTGAGGAAGAAGAAGCCGGGCTTGTGGTCACCCAGCAGTGCCCGCAACGACGGGTCCTCGCGGAACGCGGGCACGTTGGCGGGAATCGCGCCGACGAACTGGTAGATCGCCGTCGGCAAGAGCTTCGAGAGTTCCAGCCGAGTCGTATAAGCCGGGGCGAGTTGCTCGACGTTGCTGCGCAGCGACATGACGAGTCCGAACAGCACCGTCGTCGGTACGAGGACGACACCGGCACTGATGAGCCGTCTACGTCGTTCACTCGGTGTGAGCCACGCAAGCAGCACCACGGTCGGGGCGAGGAAGAACGCGATCTCGTACGTCGTCAGCGCAAAGAACCACACCCCCAGCGCAACGGGGAGGAGCCACCACCATCCGCGCTGTTGCCAGGCGGTCAGGAGCAGCATGGTGCCCATCACCGCGCCCAGTACGAGCGGAAGCTGGGCGCTGAACGACAGCACGGCGTCGTGATAGAGCCGGAACTGGATGGAGCTGAGCGCGACGGCAACGGCGATCAGCGCCGGTGCCCATTGGCGGCTCTGCTGGCGAACGATGATCGCGACGAGCACGAGGTCGAGGACCACGACGAGGAACTGGAATCCCTTGTACAGCGTGTGCGAGTCGAGGACATGCCACACCACCGTGCCTTCGGTGATGGCGCCGGGGAAGAACCGCCCCTGGTTCTCCATCCAGTCCTCTGTGTAGAACCGGATGTGTTCGTACGGGCTCGTGTCCGTTTCTTCGAGGTAGTGGGGAAGGAGATAGTTGATCGCGTCGTCGCCCGTGTATCCGCTCTCGCGCACCGGCCCGATGACTGCGAGGGTCGCGATGGCGAGTACGAGGATTCCGAGCACCATCGGCGCCCACCGCTTGGCAGTCGGCCACCGCGGGGTCGGCGTCGACGTGACTTCGATGTCGTCCGTTTCGTCGGTCTCGGTCGGGTCGTCAACCAACACGGCGACTCCACGTCGCCAACGTTCCCGCGAGCAAGCCTTCGTACCGCTCCATCACGGTCGACCAGCCGTAGTTCGCTTCGACGTAGCGTCGCCCGGCCGCGCCCAGCGCGATCGCGAGGCCGTCGTCGCGTTCGAGTCGTTCGAGCGCAACCTCGAACTCGGCGAACGAGTGGAACGGGATGGCACCGCCAGACCGTAGAGCCTGACCCTTCAGGACGGCGCAATGGCCCTGCACCAGCGCCGGTTTGTGCTGAGCCCACACCTCGGTGAGTGCCATCGAGAAGCTCTCGAAGTACGACGGCTGGGCGAGGGCCAGGCACCCGTCGATGGCATCGCGGGTCGTCTGGTCGTCGAGGAACCCCAGGACTCGGATGTCGTCGGAGGCGGGCAGCGGCATGACCGGGTCGCCGATGTAGACGAGTGCGAGGTCGGTGTCGTGGCGCTTGCGATACCACCGGAAGAACAGGTGCAGTTCGTCGGCACCTTTCCCTGTGTCGAGTCGACCGAGGTACAACAAGTACGGCCGATTGCCGAGGTCGAATGCCTGCCGGAACCGGCGCCCGTCGCCGTCGGCGTCGAGGTCGGTGCCGATCCCGGTGATCACCGACGGTCGGTCGAGTCCGAACCTCGTGTCGACGAGGTCGGCTTCTTCCTGGGTGAGAAAGCCGAACGAGTCGGCGGCCGCGAAAACGGGGTCGAACGAACGCATGTAGATCGGCGGCTCGTGGTGCGCGGTCGGATGGAAGACGACGGGCCGGATGCGAGACGCCACCGGCATGCCGCTCGTCGTATTCGTGTAGAGGTACGTAAAGAAGATGGCGAGGTCATAGTCGGCGGTGTGCGCGGTGAGCCACGGGATCAGGTTGGGCATCGTCGGACCGATCATCGCCAGCCACGAATGCTCGAGCGACAACGGAACGTTCGTGTGCGAACGCAGCGTCCGAGCGTCGAGGGGCCCGAACAAACCCGGGTTGCGCGGCGCTTCGACCGGGAACCGGTGCAGCGTCACGCCGTTCGCGACGCTGGTACCGGCGGGAACCGCGTTGGCCCAATCGACGTAGCTACGCGCGCAGCTGGTTACGACGTCTATCTCGTGGCCGCGTTCGACGAGCTTCTCGGCAAACTGGCGGCACAAGGTTTCGGAGCCGCCAGAGATGTCTGTGCCGTAGCGGTGGACGACGAACAGCAGTTTCACGACAGCGCGGGCCCGACGACGCGCAGGAAATCGGCCACGCAGGCCGCGTCGTCGAAGTCGTGGCTACGAACCTCGGCCCGTTTCCGCAGGATGTCGCGCACACCGTTGTCGCGTAGGCAGCGGGCGATGGCTTCGGCAAAGGTGAGCGGGGTCGCGTCTTCGGCGAGGAGCAGACCGCCTCGACCGACCGTCTCGGGGAGGGCGGCCACTGCTCGGGCGATGACGGGAACTCCGAACGACATCGCCTCGATCGCCGGTACGCAGAGACCTTCGTGGTGACTCATCGACACGAAGAGGTCGGCGCGCTTGTACAGCGCGACGAGTTCGGCGTCGGGGACTCGTCCCCGGACCTCGACCGCGGGCAGCACGAGTTGACGCGCGAACTCGTTCAGGGCGTGGGCGTAGTGAGAATGATGCCCGGGTCCGACGAAAACGAACCGGACGTCGGCTCGGTGGTAGGTGGTGACAATGTGTGCCGCGATGATGAGTTCGTGCAGGCCCTTGTGGGGCATCATCTGCGCGACGCACAACACCAGTGGGCGTTCGTCGGCAGTGAGAGCCGCCATCGCCTGTTCGTCCGGCTCGACTTCGTGGAGCCGGAGAATGCCGAGTGGGGGCGTCACGACCTGCGGATCGGTGAATCCGGCGTCGACAAGATCCTTGACGTTGCACGCGCTGTCGGCCATGGCGAACGTCGTGCGGTCGCGGAGAACCTCGAGATCACGTCGGCCCATGTCGAGGAGGTACGCGAACCCGGGTTGCGATGACTCGAAGAACGAGGACGGAGTGATGTTGTGGTACTGGAGGATCAGCGACGCCTTCGTGTCGAGCAGAAACCGCACGACCTTCTGTTCGCCGATGCTCAGGTGGTACATGATCTGGTCCTGGCGTAGCTCCGCGGGATCGACATCGTCGACGAGTTCGACCCGATCTTCGAGGTCGGGGTGGCGCGTCGCGGCGAAGATTCGACTCGAGCCGAGTTTGCCCAGCACCGTCTGGTAGCGCAGCGCGATCTCCGTGATCGCGTCGCCGGGATAGGCGTAGACGAGCGCCTGGTGAAGGTTCATCGCACCGCGACGATGGCGTAGTCACACTCGGCGAACACGAGTTGGTTGAGTCGGCGGGCGTTGCGGCTCTGGAGTTCGTCCAGGGCTTCCCCGGACTTGGTGCGAGCCGTCTCGATCTGCATCGGTTCGGGCAATGGCGACCGGTACTCGATTTCGACGTCGTTGAACCCGGCCATCTTCAAGACCAGTTCGAGGTATTCCGGGTCAACGAGGCGGACGTGGGTCGCATCGAGCCAGAACGACGATGCGTGGACGAAGAGGGAACGTGGATTTGGTGTCTCGAACGCGAGCAGGCCTCCGGGGCGCAGCACCCGGCGCGCCTCGTCGATCAGGTGCAGGAGTGTGCCGCGAGTCAAGTGCTCGATCACCTGTAGCGAAACGAGCCCTCCGAGCGCGCCGTCGGCCGTGCGCGCGAGCACGTCGAACCCGTCGGCGACTTCGACGGGCAGACCCTCGTCCTGTGCCTGTTTGGCGACTGCTACATCGAGTTCGACACCGATCGTTGTGATGTCACGCGCCGTCAGCAGGTGCATGAAGTCGCCTCGACCGCATCCGAAGTCGAGAACCGGGCTCTGGCCGACGAAGCGATCGGCGATCGACTCGTACTTGTGCATCAGCGCATTGCGCGGACCCCGGAACGTCTCGAGCGCGACCGAGTCGAACCAGTCCGGATCGTTGCGCGCGGGGTCGTCGCCGAGTCGTCGGATTGTCACGTTGAGCTGCCGGCTCAGTTCGCCGACGCGTTGGTCGACCGCGTCGACACGGGCCAGTACCGCGTCCAGTGCGTTCGCGACCGAGATGTCGTTGGTTGCGAGTTCCTCGGCGACACCGTGCATGGCGTGCGCGTATTCCTCGACGAGGTGCAGGGCGCCTTGCACCTGCCGGGCCGTGATACCGCCAATTGCTTTGTGCGCAGCCTTGCCGCCGGGAACGCGCGAGTCGACGTTGATGCGGGAACGGGCGAACCAGCTCGCGGGGCCGAGCTCCGAGAGCACTTGGTCGATCGGGCGCGGCCGCCACGAAGCCGCGCCGGATACCCGGAAACCCAGGACTCGCTCGAAGTGTTCGGCCAGCTCCGATTCCAGTTCGGGCGGGTACGCGGCAGTGCGGCGGCGGTCGTCGACCGCCGCCTCGATCTCCTCTAGCAGCTGGGAGATCTCGATCGACTCCGGCTGTTCCACACACCCTCGATCAGGTCGCCGACGGACCCACCTACGTTACTGACCGGCGGCTTCTGAGGTCGGCCGCGGGGCCTGTCGCCGTCAGCCGGTGGGCCAGTCGGCCGGGATGTCGGCAACCTCGGTGAAGACCGGGACCCGCTCGACGCCGAAACCGCCGTCGAGTTCGTCGCGGGCGAACGGCTCCGATTCGGTGATCACGGCGCGCAACGTCTGCGTCGCGGGCAACGTGTTCAGCTTCAGCTTGCCCGTCCACGTCGCCTGCTTCGCGTTCGCGCCGCGAGTGCGGGTGAGTACCAGCGGGGCCTCGAGGACGTCGGCGTTCCAACGCAACTCGTCGTCGGTGACGGCCGGGTCCGCGCTCTGGATGAGCACCTCGACGTCGTTGTACTCGGTGACCGCGTCGATGACGCGCCCGGTGTGGTCGGTGCCCTTGACCGTGACGACCAGATCCTTGCTCGCCTTTCTCACCGTGACCGTCCGGTGCACGCCGAGCAGGAGCGGATCCTGGGGCGCGAGCTGGGAGAGGTGCGCGCCGTCGATCGCCTCCGGCTGGAAACGGGCGAGTACGAACCGCGTGAACGACCGGTAGCCGAGGTCGGTGTCGATCTCGATGTCGCAGTACCACTGCTGCCGTTCGGCATCGAACGCGACCTCGTGCCCGGACACGCTGAGACCGTCGAAGACGCCCGAGGTCGTCGCGCGCACGAAGTGTGACGGCAACGGTTGCGGCGGGCCGCCGGTCGCGAGCAACGCGTCGCGACCGTGGCGGGTGTGGTTGGGCAACGCGCCGACGGGAAGGACGGCGTCCATCACGACACCCAGCAACTCGCCTTCACCGGTGTGGAACCACGGGCGTTCGAGGTAGCACCGGACCATCCGCCCGTTGGCTACCACCTTGATCGAGTTGGTCGTGGTCGTCACCGTGCGCGTGAAGGCGGGTACGAGCGAATGTACGGGGAGCGGCGCCGGCACCCGCGCGTTCGGGACGAGCAACGAGTGCGGTGGCGCGCCCGCTTCGTCGAAGTTGCGGGACAGTGGCAGCGCCACGTACAGCGCCACGATGCTCTGCGCGGTGGGGATCGCGCCGCCGACCAGCCGCGTGGCCGTTCCGGCGGCGGCGTCGAGGGTGTAGTCGACGCCCTCTACGTACGGATCGCTCTCGGGCGTCGCCCGCAGCGACGTGAGCGCCGCGAGCACACCGCGCGCGTCGAGCGTGACGGTGTCGGTCGTGAACACGATGAACCCGGCCTGGGCGAAGTCGCGGGCGAAGCGCGTGAACGCTTCTTGGGCGACGTCGACCTGATGCCGCTTGTTGTCGACGAAGGAGACGGTGAGGTCGGCGGCGGCGGTATCCTCGTCGCCGTTCACCGAGACTCGCTGCGTGCCAAGCACCGCCGCGCCGGTCCGCTCGCCCGGTTCGGGCAGTGCGGGGTCGTCGACCGGATCGGTCCACGTGCCGGTGAGAATGACCCGCCCCGTACTGGGCCGGTTCACGTCGAGCACGCCCGTCAGCGCGAACTGCTTCGAGCCGATAGCTGTGCGCGCCGCCACGAGCGAGTCGACCGACGGGATCGCGAGCGGTTGGCGTACGGCATGCACGAGCTTGATGCGCCGGCGCGCCGAAAGCATCCAGTGGCGACCGCCCTGCGCGTACTGCTTGAGCGCGTTCAGGCTTCCCGGGTTCGCGGCGACGATGGCCTGCCAGAGTTTGAAGTGCCCGACGAAGTTCGGGCCCGGCGCGGCGCTGACCTCGACGACGAACTGCGCCGCCTTCTTCAGCTTGACCGTGATCGCACCGCCGTTCGGCGCGACCTTCGGAGCCCCGCTCGCCGCGCCCTGCACGACGAGCCGGCGCGACTGGAAGTCGGGCCAGGCCCCGATGAACGGCACGACGAGCGGCAGGCGCGTGCCCGGGAGTCCGGCGAGGGTTACCGCGCGCCCAGCCGGGTCGGGGAGGTACTGCGCGGTCTGGACCGGGGCGCCGGGCTGTACGCCCGGGCCCGCGAGGATGCCCGCGACGATCTCGCCCGAGTGCGGGTCGAGCACGGTCTGGTCGGCGACGTCGCGGCCGTCGCGGTCGGCCAGCAACGTGTAGTCGACCAGGTCGCCCGAGATGCCGCCGTTGGGCAGTGCGTGACGCTCGCACGTCTGTTGGCTCGACGCGGCGGGGAAGATCAGCCGGTCGTTGGCCGCGATCTGGCTGTACGGGACGTTGTAGTTGCTCTTGATGACGATCCGCTCGGTCGTGTCGGCGAGACCGGGGATCGGGCGGGCACTGCGGCGCACGACCATGGGTGCCGGGATCGGGGTGAGGCGCCCGTAGACGTGCGCGGGGCTCAGCGCGTTGCCGGCCGCGGGTGCAGTCACGGCGAGCGACTCGCCGGCAATGTTCACGCCCCGCGCCCGCATGCGGTAGGTCGATCCGTAGACCAGCCGCGGCAGCGTGAGCGGCGTCGGCCGGTAGTTGACTTCGAACTGCACGAGATCGCCGGCCGATGCCGCGTTCTGCGGCGTCTCGAGCGTGTTGGTCGCGGGATCCGCGACCTGACCGATCGGCGGCGCCGCCAGGCTCCAGCCCCGCCAGCGGGCCAGTGCGTCCGACAGTCGCTTCTCGGCGGACAACGCGCCGCCCATCCCGCCGCCGAGTCGTTCCCCGGTCAACGAGTTGCCGATCCAGCCCTCGTCGGCGGGCGGGGTGAGGTCGAGCAGCGCATTCCTCGGGAAGTGGTAGCCGGGAGGTGAGGCGGCGCTGCGGGCGAACAGCGAGAGCGGGTCACCGCCGTCGCGCCGTACGTCGACGCGATACCCGAGCGTGACGTCCTCGACGAAGAGCTGGACGAAGTCGTCGTTGGACGCGGCCGCGTCGAGAACCTGCTGTTCGACCTGGAAGTCGTCGCCGAAACGCTGGTTGAGCCGCACGCCGCGCCCCGTGCGGGCCAGCGTGAGGCCGCTGTCGTCGAGCGCGGGCAACGCGCCCTCGTCTTCGGCGCCGTCGAGCTCGCGCGCGAACGCGACGAGGCGGCGTACTGCGTTCTGCACGTCGAGCGACACGAGATCCCAGTTGCCGTCGCCGAGCGTGAGGAACCCGCCCGAGTAGTCGGCGTGCCGCGGGGCGGCGTAGAAGGAGTTGGTCAAGGGGACGCGGGTCGGGATCTCGTACGGCGACCCGCCGAACGGAAGGTACGTCGCCACGTAGTTGGTCGTGACGGCAACCACACCGGGCGGGAGGACCGGGCCGATGAACTCGAGATCGACGACGACGCCGAGCAGGCGCAACAGATGCGGATGCCGGCCGAGCAGCGAGAGGGCCTGGTGGAAGTCCCACTCGGGCGGGCTCGGCGGCGACACCGGCTTGGCCCCGATGCGCCGCTGGAACGTGTCGGCCGCGAGCACGCCGGGAGCAACCGCGCCCCCGCCCGCGAGGAGTTGCGACGTCAGCGGACGCGCCATGAGATCGCTCGCGCTCGGCGGGAACTCCGGGTTTTGAATCGCGGTATCGGTGTAGAGGGCGAGGATGTCGGACGCGACCTCGACCTCGCTAAACGTCCGAAACGGCGTATTGCGCCGGTCGACGGGCTGGAACGCGGTGATCGGCGTGTTTGGGTCGAACACCGCGTCCCAAATGTCGGAGCGCGCGATCGGCGTGCGCGTGATCTGCGCGGGCGGCACCTGGATACCGTCGAGAAAGACTTCGATCATCAGCGCGTTCGACGCGGCGGCCCAGTCCGACCAGTCGGGCAGCAGGCCGATCGTGCCGCCCGTGAAGATGCGCGGCGCGAAGTACACCGACAGCAGGTAGTTGCCGTTGGCGGCTTTGCCGTTGGGGCACGGGATCGGGATGAGCTGGCGCACGCGGTGGGCTCCTGTTCGGCCTACGCGAAGCTTGCGCAGTAGTCGGACCATTTCGTGTCGCTGTCGTACTTGTCGGCGAACGCGAAGCTGCCGGTGCTCGACGCGGCGGCGAGGCCCCTGCGACCGGTCGAGGCGAGCGCGACCGCGCCCGGATCTCCGAGCGAGAATTCCTGCTCGATCGTGAACTCGACCTGCTTCTTGGCGATCGTCGCGTCGACCTCAACCGAGATGGTCACCTCGCCGGTCAGGAGTCGGTCGTTGACGCGGTATTCGAGGGCCAGGAGGAACTCGACGGTGATCGTGAGGATCCCGAGGACTTCGATCTCGCCGATGCACTCGACCGACGCGGTGAGGGTGACGTCGTCGATCGTCTCGAGCTGGCCGTTGGCTTCGTTCGTGACTTCGGTGCTCTCGATCTCGAGGGCGACACCAATCGACGCCGAGATGGCGCCGCGCGCGACGATGACGTCGACCGCGATCTCGAGTACCACCGCGAACGTGATCTCGGCCCGCACGATCCCGGCCGGGTGTGGTGCGACTTCGAGCTCAATGGAGCCGCTGCCGCCGATGCCCAGCACCGTGAGCGTGAACGGGTCTTCGCGGGTGCCGAACGAGAAGCGGGTGATCACGGGCTCGCTGCCGAAGGGGATGTCGAGCCCGACACCGACCCGCAGGTTGCTCATGCCGAACACGCCGAGCTGGATCGACGGGAGCGGGATGTCGAGCGCGAGGTCGATGCCCGTGTCGAGGATGTCGACGTCGAACGCGCCGAACACGCCGTCGAGTAGCGACTGCACCGGGTCGAGGAAGTTGAGGGCGCCGGTGAACTCGACCTGGCGGATACCGACGTCGACATCGGCCGGCGCCGACGGCAGGTCGAGGTACTCCAGCCGGTTGAAGTACACGGCGAAGATCGGCGCCGCGGGCGGGAACTGCACGACGAAGTTCGTCAGCGCGAACTCGACGGTGTCCTGCGGCTCGCCGGGCAAACCGTTGTCGTCGAGCGGGTAGCAGCGCGCGATGTGGAGCGAAAAGGCGGTGTTGGTCGCGAACGGGTTCTCGAGGCCTTCGTCGACGAGGTCGCTCTCGATGCAGAAGATGCGCGTGCCGCCGACGACGACCGACTTCGGGTCGGGCGCCCAGTCGAACGCGTAACAGAGCTCGGTCGGGATGGGCGGGAAGCCGACGGTCGTCTGCGCGATGTCGAAGCGCGGCAGCCGGAGGTCGGACACGAGGTCGGCGGCCACCGCGAACTGTTCGACCAACCACTTGAGTGACAGCGTGCCGAGGATCGTGCCGAGGTCGCCGAGCGCGTCGAGCGGGTCCCAGGTCGTGCCCGCCGACGGCAGCGAGACCGACGGCCCGATGAGCTGGCCGAACTGGCCGATCGTGAGATCCGGCGCGGCGAGGCCCGACGAGTCGCCGCCGAACGGCAGCGAGATCGGGTCGGGCACCGTCAGGAAGACCGCGCCGAAGTTGCCCGGCCCGTTGCCGTCGGTGATCCACCCCGGCGCGAGCTCGACCTCGATCGGCGCGCCCGTGACGCCGCGCACCGCGTCGGCCGCGTCGTCGACGACGCGCGCGACTTCGACCGAAGGGAAGAACGCGGGCTGCCCGGCGTTGCGCAGATCGTCGAGCGTGACGCCGGCGGGCGGCGTGACCGCGTTGAACACGATGCTGTCGGCCTTCATCGTGGTGCGGCCGTCGCCGGGTTCGATCTCGTCGGCGAACGCGACGTTCTGGTTGGCGAAGGCGACGTCGCGCCGGTCGAGCGAGGCCGGCTTGTTCAGGTAGTCAACGACCCGGGCCGCAGTCGCAGTCGGCGCGGGGTCGTAGGACTGGTCGATACGGACGAACGCGACCGGCATCGAGAAGCCCGACTCGTTCCCGGCCCGGTCCGTGGCGCTGAAGTCGATCAACAGGTCGTCGCCGGTGACTGTGAGAGGAACGAACGCGTGCTCGGTGTCGATCGCGCCGTCGGAGTGGATGACGCCGCGGGTGATCTCGACCAGCCCGCCCTTCTTGAGCGTCGTCTCGCCGAAGATGCTGCGCCGGTCGCCGTCGGGAGCATGCGGGCGGGGTGAGACGACCGCGCGACTCCCGATCGACAGGAACTCCTTCTGCTCGAGTTGCGCGACGTACTTGCCGGTCGCGTCGATGCCGAACTTCCGTTCCGAGATGACGACGATGCTCGCCTCGTGCCCGAACGGTGCGAGGTAGCCGCGCGTGACGATGCGCACGCTGACGTCTCGACCCGTGACCGTGCGGTGTTTCCACGCGGCGAGCGGACCTGTCCCGCCCCACGCGCCCTCGATGTCGAGGAAGGCCCCGGCCGAGGACACCCACAGCTGGCGGACGTCGGCCGATTCGTGCTGCGGGTACTCGACCGTGTCGTCCTGGTCGCCCATCGCCCGCACGAGGTGCTTGCGGTCGAAGTTGTTGATCGGGCGGTCGTACGGGTCGCCCGTGTCGGTGATCGCCGCGGGCGCATCCGGGTAGCCGGGCGTCCAGATCACGCGCGCGAGCGGGTTGCCGACCGGTGGTTCGAGCACCTCGCCGTCGGTGAGGCGGCCGAGGCGCGCGGTCCACACCTCGGTGACGTCGTCGCGGGTGACGGCATCGGGCCGGGTGACGAACCGGCCCGCGGAACCCGGCGACAAGATGAGGCCCTCCGGCAACTCGAGCGCGGTGACATCGATGTCGGGCTCACCCGTCGGCCACGGCGGCGCCGACGAGAGCGGGATCGCGCGCGCGTCGAGCACGAGCGGGTACTCGGCCCACGCCATGAGCGCGTCGAGCGTGTAGTCGATCGGCGGCTCGACCTCGAACACGATCCGCGATTCGCCCGCGGTGCGATGATCCATCAGGGGCTGCGAACCGACGGTTGTCGTGACCTCTTCGTCGACGTGCTGGCTCGGCAGCATCACCCGCAGATACGAGGGCAGCGCTGCGTTCGTCGCGACGAGGCTCTGCCCGGACGGTTGCAAGTTCAGGAGTTGGACCTGGAGCCGGAGCTGGTCGGTGGCGCGGTCGATGCGCAGCAACCGCCCGAGCGGCAGCCCACTCGACTGCACCCGCAGCAACGGCCGCACCAACGCACCGGCGGGACCGCCGGCGGCGACGAGCAGGGTGATGCCGCTACCGGTGATGACGAGGAAATCCCGCCGGGTCACGCCCCGCGAGCGTTCGGAACCAGCGTCGTCGGCCATTTCCGCCCCCCTCAGTCCGTGAGGCACCACCCTGCCACGGAGGAGGGAGCCGCACAATCGGTCAACTGCCACCAATCGCGGTTGCGCCACGGATCGCGGCCGCGGGCCCGTCGAACGTCGCGAGGAACCCGTCACCGAGAGTTTTCACTTCGGTGCCGCCGTTCCGGAGGCGTTGCGGTGCGGGTGCCGGTCAGGAACTCCTCGACTTCGTCGAGGAACAGCTCAGGGTGTTCGAACCAGGGGACGTGGTCGATCCCCGGCACTTCCACCAACCGGGCGACTGCAATGTGGTCGGCGAGGTACCGGCCGCTGCGAATGTTGACGAGACGATCACCGCGCCGACGGAGCACCAGGGTCGGGACGCGGATTGCAGAAAGCACGGCCCGTACGTCGGTGTCGTAGAACATGGCCGCGACCGATGCCAGCATCCCGGGCGTGATCGACATGCGCTCGATGCGGCCGTAGGAACCCCGGGACGGTCACCAGGTCGAAGTCGCCGTCGCCCCACACTTGGTAGGCGATGTGCGCATCGCCGTTCCGGGCGTAGTGCGTCTCCGGCGTCACTCCCGAGAGACTACGGCGACGGGGTCGGCGACCGGTGCGCGCGTCGATCAACTCGCGCGTGTGTCGAACGTGATGTTTGACGACGCGCCACGCGAAGGCTCCGGGACATCCGTGCCTCATTCGCGGGGTGGGTCGTGGCCTTTGCCTTCGTGGTGGTTGCGGTGGTGGCGCCAGCACTTGATCTTGGTGTTGGCGAGGTTGGTTTCTCCGCCGTGCGCCCAATGTTTTTCGTGGTGGACTTCGCAGGCCCAGAGTGGTGCGTCGCATCCGGGTTCGGTGCAGCCGCCGTCGCGGGCGACGAGCGCGCGCCAGAGGGCGGGTGGGATGGTGCGGGTGGTGCGGCCGACGTCGAGGATCTCGGAGCGGCCGGCGGTGAGGACGCGGCTGATGTTGCAGTCGCACGCCAGTCGCAGGAGCGTTTCGGTGGAGAGGCGCCCGGCGTGCTTTACCTCGTCGCGGATCGCGGCGACAAGGTCGGTCTTGTCGGCAGCGAGGCGGTGAAGGTCGGCGCGCATGATCATCGTGGGCCGTCCGCGCCGGCTCTTCGTCGCGGACGGCTCGCTGGTCGCTACCACGTAGCGAGCCATCGACACCGCCGCGTCAGCGCGGCGTTGCGACATGGACCGCTTCTCACCCGGTTTATTCGGGTCCAGCGCGATGAAGTGCTCGAGCGCAGTGTTGAGAACTTGGGTGCTTTCGGGGTCGAAGACGCCGTCGAGGACTCCCATCCCGTCCATCGTGGTGGAGAGATGGAGGCGCCGGCGTTCGATCTGGTCCCGGACGTCGTTGGCGCCGCGGTCGGCGTCGATCACTTCGCAGGCCCGGCTCACGACCCGGGCGAAGTCGTCGGGCCCGAACTGGCGGGCCTGGGCGAGGAGAAGTTCTTCGTTCTCGGCGAAGTGTGCGACCCGTGCCGCGGTCGCGGCCTTGACCAACACGTCGACATGCCCGCGCGAGACCGCACCGGCCGCGTAGGCGGCCGTCCACGCCGGGAACTCTTCCAGCCGGCGGGCGGCGTGGACGTCACGACCGGCCTGACCCTTCGCCAACCCACACTCGTGGTGGAGCCAGGCCTTGGTGTTCACGGCCCCGGCGGCGAGTGCATCGCCGGAGCGGTCCACCACTTCCACGAGGCGTAACCGTTCGGCGTCGACCCGGTTTTGCAAGCGCTGCATGCGCATCAGCCGGGTCCGGCGTTCATGACCGGTACCGGCCCGGTGGTCGACCTCAGCGAGTTCGTCGATGGCGTATTCGAGTTCCGCGAGCGGATCCAGAGCCGCCAATCCGGGTCGCTCCAACAGGTCGAACATACGTAGCGCTCCTCAGGTTTGTGTGGGGAGCGGGATGGTGATTCCGCCGAGGCAGAGGTGGATCATTGCGGTGAGTGAGTTCGGGTTGGGGTGGCCGTAGCCGCGGCGGTTGATGAGCCGGATCTTGGCGTTGATGGCTTCGAGTCGGCTGTTGGAGAGGCCGTGTTTCACCGCGGCGACGATGCCGGTTTGGTGTTCGCGCAGGCGGCGGGCGAGGTTGACGAAGGGTCGGAGGCGGCTGCGGGTTGCTGAGGTGCACCAAGCGCGAAAGTACGCAGCCGCGTCGTCGGGATGGATGTTGCGGTAGAGGTCACGGAGTTGTTCTTTGAGTTCCCAGGCGCGCCAGAGGTGATAGCGGTCGCGGCGGAGCTCGTTGAGAAGCTCGCGGTGGTTGTTGTCGAGTCGTTCAGCGCCGGCTCGGAGTGCGTAGCGGGTGCGGCGCCAGTCGCGTTTGGTGCTGCTGGGTCGTTCGCGGCTGGTGGACTTGTAGACGTTGTCGAGGGCTTCGTTGGCCCATCGGATGATGTGGAATGGGTCGTAGCAGACGGCCGCTTGGGGGATGTTCTGGGCGACGGGGTCTCGCCACGTCGGTGCCATGTCCATCGACATGGCGCGCACTTGTTGGCAGCGTTGCGGTCCGAGCGCATCGAAAAAGCTTTGGAGGGCGGCGTGATCGCGTCCTTTGGCGACCCACACGACCCGGCCGGTGTCGTGATCCGCGACGATCGTGAGGTATTGATGCCCACGCTTGTAGGAGATCTCGTCGACGCCGAGGTTGTAGAGCCCGTCGAGGCGACTGTCGTCGAGGTAGTCGGCGACGACGTTCTTGACGATACGGTCGACCGCTTCCCACGAGACGCGCAGCAACCGGCAGATGCTCGTCTTGTCCATGCGTTGTGCAAGCCACGCGATGACATCCTCGAAGTCGCGAGTGTGGCGAGCGCCGGGCCGGGCCCACGGGACGTCTTCGGTGCGGACCCGACCACACGACGGGCAGTCGATCCGGACAATGTCGCTCTCGAGCCACACCTTGCAGATGCCGGCGTCGAGGTGCCGCCAGCGACGGCGAGACTGGTCATAGCGAGATCGGCTCCGATGACCGCACGGGCAACGATGAAGTCGGGCGTTGCGTCTGACACCGACCACGATCCCGTCCGCCGTGAACAGCACCGACTCGACCCGGGCGCCGACCAGCCCGAGCATGCGATTGAATGCCGTAGTGACGCGCACGTGCGCCGCCTCCTCAGTTCGGTAGTCCTGTCAGACCCGAACCTAAAGAGGCGTCCCCGCATGTGCGCGTCATTCATCGCGCCTCCGGACGAGAAACGGCCGCCCACACAACCGCAATTCCGGACGCTCGACCCTTCCGACCCACACCAACCCGAGGAGGGGAACA
>JANNHK010000003.1:0-9823 GCA_031404355.1 Actinomycetes bacterium | reverse complement strand
TGGACCGAGATCACCACGCTCTTGATTCCGGGGAAGAACGACGGTGACGACGAACTCGACGAGATGACGAGGTGGATCGTCGAGCACCTCGGACCCGACGTCCCCGTGCACTTCACCGCGTTCCACCCGGACTTCAAAATGCTCGACCCGCCGGCGACACCACCCGCGACGCTCACCCGGGCGCGCGAGATCGCGCGGCGCAACGGCATTCGCTACGCGTATACCGGGAACGTGCACGACCAGGCCGGGGGCAGCACGTATTGCCACGCGTGCGGCAACCTGCTGATCGAGCGCGACTGGTACCGCCTCGGTGACTACCACGTGACGGCCGACGGCACATGCGGCCGATGCGGTGTCGCCGTGCCCGGACGGTTCGACGGGCCGCCCGGTACGTGGGGACGCCGCCGCCTGCCGGTACGACTAGCGGACTTGGCGTGAGCGCGAGCGTGCGTGCGCCGGCCGTCGCAGGTCAGTTCTACCCCGGCGACGAAGCGACACTGCGCGCCACCGTCGACGGTTTCTTGGCCGGATGCGCCGTGACGAACGACGCGCCACCAAAGGCGATCGTCGCGCCGCACGCGGGCTACATGTACTCGGGCGCGGTCGCCGCGTCGGCGTACGCGACCGTCGCTGCATTGCGCGATGTCGTCCGCCGCGTGGTTCTACTCGGCCCCGCGCACCGGGCGGCGCTCGACGGCATCGCGGCCCCGACGGTCGACGCTTTTCGCACACCACTGGGCGACGTGGTTGTCGACACCGACGCACGCGCCGCCATCGTCGACCTGCCCGGCGTCGTCATCGACGACGCACCACACGCAGGTGAACACAGCCTCGAAGTTCACCTGCCGTTCCTGCAACGCGTCCTCACCGAGTTCCGCGTCCTTCCCCTCGTCGTCGGCCATGCATCCGCCGAGCAGGTGGCCGCGGTCCTCGATCGGCTGTGGGGCGGAGACGAGACGTTGATCGTCGTGTCGAGCGACCTGTCGCACTACGAAGCCGACGGCGCCGCTCACGAACATGACCGGCGCACCGCCGACAGCATCATCGCCGGCGACGGTGACGCGCTCGACGGCTACGACGCGTGCGGCGTCTTCCCGCTGCGGGGCCTGCTCGTCGAGGCTCGCCGCCGGAACCTGCAGCCTCAGTTGCTTGACCTGCGCACGTCGGGCGACACCGCGGGCGGGCGCGCTCGCGTCGTCGGGTACGGCGCGTTCGCGTTCACGGCCGTCCCCGAGCTGTGCGCGATTGCGCTCGACGCGATCCGGGCCAAGCTCGCCGGTGAATCGCCCCGGCCTGTAGCGGCCGAGTTCTCCGAGCCCGGAGCCGCGTTCGTCACCCTCGAACGGGGCGAACGGCTCCTCGGCTGCGTCGGCTCCCTCGAAGCGGTGCGTCCGCTCGGGGAAGATGTCGCGCGGCACGCCGTCGGCGCCGCGTTCGCCGATCCGCGCGTCCCTCCGATCACCGTCGACGACTACGAGCAGATGTGCTGCAAGGTGTCGGTGCTCAGCCCGATGACGCCCGTCGCCGTCGACTCGTTCGAATCTTTGGCCCGCGCGCTGCGCCCGGGCGTCGACGGCCTGCTCATCGCGGCCGGTTCCCGCCGCGCCACGTTCCTCCCGTCGGTATGGGCCAAGGTCCCCGACGTCGCGACGTTCCTCGACGAACTGTGGCGCAAGGCGGGTCTCCAACCCCGAACCTGGCCGAGCGGTATCCAGTGCTCGACCTACACGACGGAGGAACACGCCGCCCCCGCCCCCCGCCCGTTCTAAGGATGCGTCGATAGGCAACACTCCACTGTTGTCTATCGACGCATCCCTTAGGGGGTGCGGGCCTCGAGGAGGTCTTGCATGTAGGAGATCTCGCTTGTCTGCGCTTCGACGATGCCGGTGGCGAGTCGTTCGACTTCGGGTGGTAGGTCGTGTTCGAGGGCGGCTTCGGCCATCTCGATGGCGCCTTGGTGGTGGGCGATCATCAGCGCGAGGAAGCGCACCTCGGCTTCGGCGAGCGGGAGTTCCTGCAATGACGACACATCCTCCGGCGTCGCCATCCCCGGCATCGTGTCCATGCCGTGGTTCATCCAATCCATCGACGTCCCGACGCTCGACGCGTTCACATCCCAGCGTTCGAGCCAGCCGGCCATGCGGCCGGTCTGCGCCTGCTGGGTCAGTTCGATGTCGGACGCGAGCGTTCGCAGTTCGTCGTCGTCGGTTCGGTCGCGGATGATGCCGGCCATCGCGACCGCTTGCGCATGGTGGAAGCGCATGTCGCGCACGAAGCCGACCGCGACCGAGTCGGCCGCCGGGTCGTCGTCCACCGGGTTGTCGGGCACGACGAGCACGACACCCATCACGATCGCGACGACCGCGGCCACCACGGCCGCCACCCACACCCAACGACGCACGGTCCAGTGTCGCGCCGCCGGGGCCTCGCGCCCGTTCAGGTCGGGCTGAAGGTCTGCCGGAGGAGCGGTATGAAATGGTCGAGCGGTTCGGTGTCGTACTCCGGGTCGAAGCTGAGTTGGTCCCATTCGTCGACAAACTGTTCGGCGAGCGCAAACCACGGTTCGTGGCGCCAGCGGGCGCGCCGCTCCGGGTCGATGTCGAAGACGTGCGCCATGTGCCGGGCGGTGAAGTCCTGGTGGCGCCGCACGACGTTGTAGACGTCGGTTCGCACGTACGGGCGGAGGATCTCGCCCGCCACCGCGTCGTGGCAGTCGTCGCCCGCGAACTTCCCGAGATCGTGCACCAGAGCGGCGACGACGACCTCGTCGTCGGCACCGGCCCGCTCGGCGCGCGTCGCCGTCTGCAGCCCGTGCGTCAGTTGGTCGACCGCGAACCCGTCGTCGACACCCGCTTGCATCGCGATCAGGAACAGGATCCGGTCGGCGACGCCCGCGTCGAACTCGGCGGAAGCCGCATCGGCTTCGGCCCACTGCTCGGCCGTCGACGCATCCATGCGGGTGATGCGGGTCACGTCACCATGCTCTCACGCGCTGCGGGTGACGCCGCCCGGATACCCGCCGCCGCCGTGGGCTCGGTCGAGTTCGTCGTAGTCGACCGCGAAGCCGGCGCGCGGGAGCGCGTCGACGAACGCGACCGAGCGCGGCTTCTTGTAGGACGCGATCCGGGCCCGGCAGTGCTCGATCAGTTCGGCGGCGTCGACCTTCTCACCGTCGCGCACGACGACGATCGCCTTGACCGACTGCACCCACACCTCGTCGGGCACGCCGATCACCGCGCAGTCGGCCACGGCCGGGTGCAACCGCAGACAGCTCTCGACTTCGGCCGGGTAGATGTTCTCGGCCGCCGACTTGAGCATGCGCGTCTTCGGCCCGACGAACGTGAACGTGCCGTCGGCCTCGTAGCGACCGAGATCGTTCGTGTGGTGCCAACCATTGCGGTGCCGGTGCGCGTTGAGTTCGGGCCGGTTCCAGTAGCCGACCATGACCGTCGCACCGCGGCATACGATCTCGCCGACTTCGCCGGCCGCGACTTCGTTGTCGTCGGGGTCGACGACACGCAGGTCGAGCAGCGGCGACGGGCGCCCGTGCAACCCGATACCGCCCACGCCCAACAGATTGAACGTCTGCATCCCCATCGTCTCGGACTGCCCGTAGCCGCCGGCGGCGCGACCCCATTCCGACTCGTCGCGGCCGACCATCGCGTCGAACGGCTCGTTGCCCCGCTTCCCGCGGAACGAGCTCAGGTCGTAGCGGCCGTCGGCGTTGGCCTCCGCGATCGCGTCGACCATCGGACCCATGACGAAGCCGCCCGTACAACGGTGCTTCGCGATCGCTTCGCACATCTCTTCGCCGTCGGACCGGCGCACGTACACGTTCGTTCCGCCCATGACGAACGTCGACAGGTTCGGCATGAAGGTTCCGATGTGGAACAGCGGCCCCGAGTTGAGGAACACGTACGACGCGTCGATGCCCTGCCACGGCGCCATCAGCAGACCCTGCGCGATCAACGAGCGCGACGGGAGCATGGCTGCGTTGGGCCGGCCCTCGAACGCAGCCGTGTAGATGAGCAGCAACGGATCGGAGTCGGGGCCGTCGGCGTCGGGGTCGTCGGCGGGTGCACTCGCGGTCCACGCTTCGTACTCGCCGTCGTCGTGCAGGATCCACCGGGCGGAGTGCGCGGCGAGATCGCGTCCGGCGCGCACCGTGGGCCCGACCTCTTCTTCCTGCCACACCACTACCGTCGGCGCGAGGTCGTCGATGACGAACGCGAGCTCGTCGGGCTGCTGGCGCCAGTTGGCCGGGCAGAACATCGCTCCGATCTCGCAGCAGGCGAGCAACAACTCCTGGAGCCGGAACGAGTTCTGCCCCAACCAGAGCACCCGGTCACCCGGACCGACCCCGGCGTCGCGCAACGCGTGCGCGGCGCGATGCACTCGCACTTCGGCCTCGCGCCACGTGAACCGGTCGTCGCCGTCGGCGAACGCGATCGCGTCGCCGAGCGCCCGGGCGTGCGTGCGCAGCACGTCGGCAAGCGTCCGCCGGGCGGGTGTCACCCGGCGGAAACTAGTGGCTCAGCCGCGCCGGAACCGGGGGCTGCCGAGTACCAGCGCCGTGCCCGCCGCGAGTGCGGTGAGGCCCGCTACCAGGAGTCCAAGGTTCGAGCCGGTGTACGGCAACTCGGACGGGCTCTCTGCGCCCGCGGGGTCCGCCGGGTCCACCGGGTCGGCCGGGTCGATGTCTTCGGTTGACGTCGTCGAGGTGGTGTCGTCGGGGGCAGCCGGGACTTGCACGGCGACGTCGGTCGTCGATGTGGTGGCGCCGACTACCGTCGTCGACGGAGTCTCGGTCGGCGAGATCTCGGGTGCAGTGGTCGACGTCGTCGATTCAGGGGCGACAGTCGTCGAGGGAGACTCCTCGGGAACAGTGGTCGACGGCGTGGCCTCGGAGCCGACCGTCGTCGTCGGGCTCGCCACCGTCGTCGACGTCGGGCTCGGCGCGACCGTCGTCGTCGAGGACTCCTCGGGGACACTGGTCGACGTCGGGGCTTCGGAGGCGACCGACGTCGTCGTCGGCCGCACCGAAGTCGTCGTCGTCGTCGCTCTGCGGTCCGGATGAGAGCGGCTGGCCCCGGCCCCGGTGGCGAGGGCGGCAAGCATCCCGAGGACGAGGACAGTCAGCACGGTGAGGCGGCGGGTGTTGGAGCGCATGCGAGGGATTCCTTTTCGGGTGGACCGAGCATCGTTCGCTCGGTGTCACCCGGCCTGACACGCGGCCCGCGATCCCGCTTATGCGCCCCCCGACTGGTGTGACGCCTGTCACCGCACCGGCTTCACACCAGGCGGAACACCGGGATCGTCGTCCCCGCGCGGACGTCGTACCAGTCGAGCGAGACCGGCAGGCCGATCGTGACGGCATCGGGCTCGCAGTCGACGATGCTGGCGACCAGCCGGCAGCCGTCGGTGTCGGGGAGTTCGACGACCGCGGCGACGAACGGGAGCGCGTCCTTGACCTGGGGGATGACCGCGTGACGGATGACGGTGAACGAGTAGATCTCACCGTGGCCGTCGTGTTCGATCCACTCCACCTCTTGTTCCCGGCACGCGTGGCAGAACGGCGTCGGCGGGAACCGGTACGTGTTGCACGCAGTGCAGCGCGGGAGGATCAGCCGGTGCTCGGCCGTCGCCGCCCAGAACGGTTCGGTCCACACGTTCGGCGTGAGGACGATGATGTCTTCGGGAGGAACGCCTTTGAGCTTTGTCATCGGTCCACCGCCAGCAAGAGACCGGATGTGGGAATCGATGCGGGCCCGCCGGTAGCGAGCGCGACTTCGGCACCGGCAACCTGGTTCACCGCGGTGCCGCGAATCTGCTCGACCGCTTCGCGTACGTGCGTCATGCCGATGATGTACGCCTCCGAGAGGTTGCCGCCGTGCGTGTTGACGGGCAGACCACCGTCGGGCCAGCGGATGTTGCCGTCGGCCACGAACGCGCCGCCTTCGCCGATACCGCAGAAGCCGTAGTCCTCGAGCTGCAGGATGACCATCGGGCTGAAGTGGTCGTAGATCTCCGCCACGTCGACATCGGCGGGACCAATACCCGCCATCTCCCACAGATGTTGCGCGATGGGCCGGTGCCCCGACGACGTGAAGTAGTCGTCGGGCATGCCCATCCATGTGATCGCCTGCCCCCAACGGCCGTGGCCGCCGTGGGCCGACGCGAGCACGACTGCGGGCGGATGCCGTAGGTCGCGGGCGCGTTCGATACTTGTCGTCACCACTGCGACGGCGCCGTCGCATTCGAGGCAGAAGTCGAAGAGGCACAACGGGTCGGAGATCATGCGCGCCCCGAAGTACTGCTCGCGCGTCAGCGGTTCTTTCATCAGCGCCGTATCCGGCCGGCGGACCGCGTTGGCACGCGTCGACATCGCAACTTCGCAGAAGTGTTCCCGCGTCGTGCCGTACAAGTACATGTGCCGCTGCGCGAGCACGGCGAACATCTGCCCCGGCCCCATGAGCCCCGACGGTTGCAGGAAGTTGCCCTCGGGTGACGGCGGCGCGCTGTACTGCGCGCCCGGTGTGCCGCGCGGCGCGTACGACGCACCGAACCGGCTCGCCGCCTGTTGCAACGTCATCACCGACACGACGCACTCGGCCATGCCGCTGACGATCGCGGCACTGGCGAGCCCGACCGACCCGGCCGCACCGCCTCCGCCGCCGGTCAGTTGCGCGGTGAAGCGCACGTCGGGGATGCCGAGCCATTGCGCGAACAGCGACGTGTCGAATCCCATGCTGTAGAGCGCGAGCCCGTCGAGGTCGTCGACGGTGAGGCCGGCGTCGGTGAGGGCGGCGATCACGGCCTTGCCCGCGAGTTCCATCGGCAACTGCGGCAGTGATTCGCCGCGCTTGTAGTACGGCGTCGATCCGACACCGACCACCGCGGTCTTGCCCTTGAGGGTGTTCACGGAAGGGGCACCTGGTAGAGCCGGGCGGCGTTGCCGCCGACGATGGCGAGCATCTCGTCCTCCGGCACGCCTTGGAAGATGCGTTCGACGATCGCCTGCGACTCGGGGAACGTTCCCTCGGGATGCGGGTAGTCCGAGGCCCAGAGCAACGGTTCGATGCCGGTGATCTCTCGCGTCAGGATCGGGGCGCGGTCGGCGCCGAGCGTGACGTGACACTGGCGTTTGACGTACACCGACGGCGGCTGCTCGAGTTTCGGGTTCACCCAGGTCGCGTGTTCCTCGAACGCTTCGTCCATGCGTTCGCAGCAATACGCGAGCCAACCGGCCCCGGTTTCGACGAAGACGAGCCGCAGGCCGGGGAAGCGTTCGAGCACACCCGACGCCGCGAAGTAGCAGAGCGTTTCGGCCGACAGCAGCCCGACCTTGGCGTAATTGATGACCGCACCGCCGGGACCGCGTTCGAACTGCGGCAGCGCGCCGGTACCCGTGTGCAACGACAGCGGGATGCGCGCCTGTTCGGCGATCGTCCACAGCGGGTCGAAGGTCGGCTGGTTGTACGGCGTGCCGGCGGGCGGTGTCGTCGGGATGGTCGCGGCCTTGAAGCCGAGGCCGACGACGCGTTCGAGTTCGGCCTGGGCCGACGGCACGTCGCGGATGGGTACGACCGCGGAGGGGATGAACACATCGGGCCGGTGCAGGAACGACTCCGCGAGCCAGTCGTTGTAGACCTGCGCGCATGCCATCTGCAGGTCGGGCGCGGGGATCATGTCGATGAACAAGCCGAACGTCGGGTAGATCACCTCGGCGACCACGCCGTCGAGTTCCATGTCGCGCAAGCGCGAGTCGGGATCGGCGCCGCCCGTGTGCGTGCCGCCGGCGCCGCCGCCGGGTGCGGCGCCGTTGGCCTTCGACAGTTTGCGGTCGGGCATGCCTTCGATGGCCATCACCCACCAGTCGCCGCTCTGCTCGAGCCGCGGCCCCCGCTCGCGGTACTGCTCGGGCAGCCGTTCCTGCCACAGCGTCACCGGTTCGAACACGTGGTTGTCGGCGCTGATCAAGGCTCGTTTCATGTCATGTCCTCCATACGACACCATTGCCGACGACGTCACCGCGCACAGCGGTAGGCGTGCGCTCGAATGTGGTGGCCCGTTCCTTCCGGCCGGTGACGACGACCCGGTCGCCGTCGCCTGCGATCTCCCACTCCGCGACGGGTACCAGCGCCGGCGCGTCGGGCCCGTCGGAAATCGCGACGGCGGGGCCGCACAGGACGAATCGCCAGGGCGTGAGGCCCGCGGCGAGCAGCCGCTCGTACGCGCCGGGCCGGGCGCCGACGACTTCGATGCCGCCGAACACGTCGGTGTACGAATGCCCGAGTGCGTCGAGGCCGTCGAGGATCGCGGGAGTGACACCGAGGACGGCGCGGTACTCGATGAGACGGGTGAACATCGCGACCCGAACCGCTTCACCCTCGGTCGCATCCGCGCACGAGAGTTGCGCGCCCGAGAGCATGGCGCCGACGATCAGCGGCCAGAACTGTCCCGCCTCGGAAAGCATCGAACAGAACAACACCCGCTGCCCGGGACCGACGCCGAGCGCGGCGAGCGTCTTCGATGCGGTACCCATGTCGCGCTGGATCTCTTCGTGCGAGATCTCCCACGGTTCCCGACGATCGGGCCCTTCGTACGAACCCACCCCCCACATATTCACCGGCCCACCCACTTCCTCTCGCGTGCGGCCTTCGGCACGAGGGCGTTCGGGCGCACCCGGGGCGTCATGACTTCGCCACCCGGGGGATCTTGTGGGGCGGGCCGAGCTTGAGCAGCGCCGCGTTCGGCACCATCTCGATCTCCGGCTCGACTCCGGTTTCGGCGAGCACCGCGGCGCCGACGTCGTCGCGCACCGACGCTTCGTTCGCCTGGCCCGCGTAGCCGACCCGCAGCCGCAACCGGTCCACCTCGCGGCCCGTGCGAATGACCTGGAACAGGCCCATCGAGCACGCGTCGACCGACTCGACCGCCGTCCACACGTCGATGGGGAGAATGGTCTTGCCCTGCACGACGACTTCGTCGCCTTTGCGCCCGATCGGCCACATGCGCATGTGCGTGCGGCCGCACGCGCAGATATCCCGTGACACGCGCACGATGTCATCGGATCGGTAACGGATCAATGGCGCGGTCCGGTTGACGAGCGCCGTCGCGACGAGTTCTTTTCTGTCTCCGTCGAGGTCGATCTCCTCGACGAACGCGGTGTCCTCCCAGATGTGCAGGCCGTCGTGCTCGCCGCACTCGAACGACGCCGTGACATCGCCGACACCGCAGTGCTCGTACAGCTCGACGCCCCACTCCTCCGCGAGGCGCCGCGCCCGCGGGCTGAGCGGTTCGCCCGCGAACACCACACCCTTGTACGACGAGAACACGTCGCGCGGGTCGTAGCCGCGGGCATCGCAGGCCTCGCGCACCGCGTTGATGAGCACCGACCCGAAGTTGTAGAGCCCGGTTGGCCGGTACCGCAGCGACAGCTCGCAGAACCGTTCCATCTCGTCGGGGTCGAAGTCGAACAGGATCGGAATCGTGCCGAGGCCCTGGAACAGTCCGTAGGTCGGCCCGCGGAACGTGAACAGCACGAGCGCGACGTGATCGCCGGGTCGCACACCCATGCCCCAGAAGTCGCGCGTGATGATCGCGGGGCGGCCCGGTCCCCCACCGCCCCACTTCTCGGGAACGAGCGTCGGGTCACCGGTCGTGCCCGACGTCGACATGATCGCCGTGAGTTCGTCGGGTGGCACGGTGTTGGTGCCGCCGTACGGGTCGCCGCGTTCGTCGCGGAACCGGCGCAGCGCGTCCTTGTCGATGAACGGCGCCCGTTCGACGAAGTCGTCGATGCTCCTGATGTCGCGCGGGT
>JANNHK010000002.1:0-2325 GCA_031404355.1 Actinomycetes bacterium | reverse complement strand
GGTGGTGCCAGCTGTTCAGCGAACCCGGTGCCGGCTCCGACCTTGCGTCGCTCGCGATGCGTGCCGCGCGGGTCGAGGGCGGGTGGGTACTGAACGGCCAGAAGGTATGGACCTCGATGGCCAAGGAAGCCGACTGGGGCATCTGCCTGGCGCGCACCGACCCCGAGAAGCCGAAGCACGACGGTATCTCCTGCTTCATGGTCGACATGAAGACGCCGGGCATCGACGTGCGGCCGCTGCGCGAGCTGACCGGCCACGCGATGTTCAACGAAGTGTTCTTCGACGACGTGTTCGTCCCGCAGGACTGTCTCGTCGGGCTGGAGAACGACGGGTGGCGGTGCGCGCGCACGACGCTCGCCAACGAACGCGTCTACATGGGTGGCAGCAACACGATCGGTTCCGGCGTTGTCGGTGTGCTCGCCGCACTCGACGCGCGGGGTCTGTCCGACGACACGCTGGCGCTGTCCGAAGCAGGCGAGCTCGTCGTCACCGGCCACGCCCTTGCCGTCCTCGGCTTCCGTATGACACTCCAGGCGCTCGCGGGAGCCGACCCGTCGGGATCGGAAGCGGCCGTACGCAAGCTGCTCGGCGTCGCACAGGACCAGCACGTGCAGGAAGTCGGCTTCACGCTCATGGGCGCCGACGCGCTCGCCGCCGACGGCGAAGCCGCGATCTGGACGAACTCGTTCCTGTTCAACCGGTGCCTGACGATCGCGGGTGGCACCACCGACGTGCAACGCAACGTCGTCGCCGAACGCCTGCTCGGCCTGCCGCGCGATCCTTAGCCGACGGGCGTCCAGCCGCTGCCGCCGGACTCCGCGAGGAACGTCCAGTAGGCGAAACGCCCGTACCCGGGATACACCCGGCTCAGGACGCAACTCACTGCGCCGCGGCCGGACGTGGTTCGGATGTTCGACGCGTGCACCGGACTGCTGAGCCAGCCGGTGAGTGTCATGTCGGGATTGGACACGCCCTCGGCCAGGTTCTCGGCGACGTTGGCCCAGTTGGTGAAGTACAGCTTCACAGTCGCGTCCTGCCCGACGTGATCGTTGAGGACGCCAGTGTCCGCGTAGTGGATGCTTCGCGCCCGCGCCGCGTTGGCGAGGTTCTCATCGAACTGGAGCGCCGGCCGGCCGACGCGGTCGCGCTCGTCGTTGATGAGGACCCAGATCTGCGCTTCGTCCGCGGCCGGGCACTCCGCTTGGTCGGAGTTCAAGGCCGGCCGCCCGAGCGGCGGTGTCGTCGTAGTCGTCGTGGTGGTCGTCGCCGGCGGTACGGACACCACGTTGCTCCACGGGGTGTTCACGGCCGCGCCCGTGCTGGTGTCGACAACCCGCAGCCGGTAGCTCGCGCCCCGGGCTCCGGCGCTTCTGTCGGTGTAGGAGCTCTTGAGACCGGCTCCCGAGCGCGTGAAGAGCAGTGAGAACGCCCCGCCCGCGTCGGCCCGCTCGATCTGGAGCTTGCGGTACTTCGCGGCGCTGGTGCTCGTGAACGTCCAGTTCACGCGCACGTCGTCGGCGCCCACGGCCGTGGCCGTGGCTGTGGGTGTCGTCGAGGCCGCCCCGGACGGCGCGACGGCGCCGAGCGACAGGGCCGTGACGATGGCGAGGCAGATCGCGATTCGGCGCATTGAGCTTTCTATTGTGGGTCCTGGGTCGACATTTTCAACGTCGCAGTGGTCACACTCTGACGTCGCCGGGGATCAGGTGTTGGCGCCGTTCCACCCGAGTTCGAGGGCCCAATAGATGACGCCGTTCGATGCGTACATGCAGCCGACGCCGACGTCGTTGTACGTCGCGTTCATCATGTTGGTGTTGTGACCCGCGGAGTTCTTCCAGTCGGTGACCACCCGGTCGACACCGACGACGGCGTGGATGTTCTCGGCGAGCGCACCCCAGTAGGGATAGTGCGCGGTGACTTCGGCCACCCAGTTGCCGTGGGTCATGCTGCGATTCTTCGCCATCGTGGTCGCTCGGGCGTTAGCCGCGTTGTCGAGCGGACCGTCGTCCTTCAGAGCGGCGACACCCCCGGCGGCCCGAAGGTCGTTGACTGCCTTGCGCACCTGCGCGTCCCACGCCGCCGGGCAGGCCGTCACGCCGTCCGGCGGGGTGGTCGTCGGCGGGGTGGTCGTGGGCGGGGTGGTGGTGGGCGGGGTGGTGGTGGGCGGGGTGGTGGTGGGCGGGGTGGTGGTGGGCGGGGTCGTGGTGGGCGGGGTCGTGGTGGGCGGGGTCGTGGTGGGCGGGGTCGTGGTGGGCGGGGTGGTCGTGGGGGGCGTGGGGTCTTGCAGCGGCTGGACGGTGAGTTGGGGTCCCAAACTCGCGGCGG
>JANNHK010000001.1:0-5300 GCA_031404355.1 Actinomycetes bacterium | reverse complement strand
CGGGGATACGCCCGCCGATCGTCGTGGCGCCGTCGCGAACGAGTTGTTCCGCCTCGCCCGGCGCGCACAGCCCGATCTGTTCGTACCAGTCGAGTTCCATCGCGGTCGACAGGTCGTACACCTCGGCGCAGTCGAGTTCGTCGGGCCCGATGCCCGCCTCCTCGTACGCGCGGTACGCGATCGACTCCTTGAACGAACGCTCGGGCACCGCACCGGTTCCGGCGGCGGAGTCGGTTGCGAAGTTGGGCAGCTCGATCGTGGTCTGCGGGTACGAAGGCGTCACCGTCGAGATAGCGCGGATACGCACCGGGTCGGTCGCGCCGCGGGCGCGGGCGTACTCGGCACTGCAGACGACGAGCGCGGCGGCACCGTCGCTCGTCGCGCAGATGTCGAGGAGGCCGAGTGGGTCGCTGACGAGCGGTGCGGTGAGCACGTCGTCGATGCTCACCTCCTTGCGGTAGCGCGCGTACGGATTGCCGAGCCCGTGCTTGGCGTTCTTCACCTTCACCCGGGCGAAGTCTTCACGCGTCGCGCCGAAGAGCTCCATGCGCCGGCGCGCGTAGAGCCCGAAGTACGTCGGGTTCGTCGCGCCGAGGAGACGGAAGCGCAGCCAGTCGGGGTCGTCGCCCCGTTCCCCCTTGTTGGGCGCAAGGAAACCCTTCGGTGTCGTATCCGCGCCGATGACCAGCGCCACGTCGCAGAACCCAGCGAGGATCTGCGCCCGCGCGGATGCGAGCGCGGTGACTCCCGACGCGCACGCGGCGTAGGACGACGACACCTGCGCGCCGTTCCACCCGAGCGCCTGCGCGAACGTCGCACCCGCGACGTAGCCCGGGTAGCCGTTGCGCACGGTGTCGGCGCCGGCGACGAACTGGATGTCGTTCCACGCGACATCGGCGTCGGCGAGCGCCGCCTGCGCGGCGACGACGCCATACTCGACGAAGTTGCGCCCCCACTTGCCCCACTCGTGCATGCCCGCACCGAGAATGACGATTTCCTTGTCGGTACTCATGCGGGCGCCCACTGCCACACGACGTATTCGTGTTCGTCGTCCTCGTAGAGCGGGCCGAGCACGAGTTCCATCTCCATGCCCGCTTCGAGGAGCGCGGGGTCGGCGCCGGTCGCGAGCCCGCCGAGCACGACCATGCGTTCCTGTTCGAGTTCGACCGCGCACACGGTGTACGGCACGAACGGGTCGGGTGACACGTACGGCTCCGGTGGCGCGTAGTGATTCGTCGTCCACGACCACAAGCGGCCGCGGCGCGAGAGCATCACCTCTTCGCGCTCCTCTCCCGGCGCGTGCGGGTTGCCCGACACCGCCATCGCGGTCGGCCAGTAGTACGAACCCGACTGCGTGCCGCGGCCACCGATGAGGTGCGGCTCGGCCTCGTCCATCGTGAACCAGCCCTCGGCCGCGGGAACTCGCGTTTTCATAGTTCTCCCAAACGCTTCAACGTCGTCTCGGCTTCGTCCATGATGCGGGCGACGACTTCGGCCACGGTCGGGATGTCGTCGATGACGCCCGCGACCTGGCCGCTCGACAACACGCCCGCGTCGAGGCGGCCCTCGACCAACCCCGCGCGCAGCAACATCGGCGTGTTCGCGGCGAGCACGACTTGGCGCCACTTGAGGTCGCCCTCGCGCTTCATCGCCATGCCCTCGCGCACCATCGCCCGCCACGACGTTCCCGACAACTTCTTGAAGGCAAAGGCGTTGCGCACCGCGCGGGGCAGACTCGTGACTGCGTTCGTGTGTTCAAGTTCGTCGACGAACTCGGTCCGCAACACACGGTGGGGGACGCCGTCGATGCGGGTCGTCACCACCGTGTCGGTCACGGTGCGGCCGAGGTAGTACTGCTTCACCGAATCGGGAACCGTGCTCTCCTGTGTGAGCAGGAAGCGGGTTCCCATGGCGATGCCCGCTGCTCCGTACGCGAGCGCGGCGACGAGTCCGCGGCCGTCGAAGAACCCGCCCGCGGCGATCACGGGAATGTCGACCGCGTCGACGACCTGGGGGAGCAGGAGTGACGTCGGTACCTGCCCGGTGTGGCCGCCGCCCTCGCCGCCCTGCACGAGTACCGCGTCGACGCCCCACGCCGCGACCTTCTCCGCGTGGCGGCGGGCGCCGACGCTCGGTATCACTGCCGTACCCGCGTCTTTCAACTTCTTGATCTGCGCTTCACGCGGGGCGAGCGCGAACGACGCGACCCGTACGCGTTCGCGGATGAGCAGGTCGACGCGCGCGTCCGCGTCTTCGGCGTCGGCGCGTAGGTTGACGCCGAACGGCTTGTCGGTGCGGTCCTTCACCTCGTGCACGGCGCTCGCGAGTTGGTCGTACGTCATCGTCGCCGACGCGAGTATGCCGAGCGCGCCCGCATTGGCGGTGGCGCCGACCAGTCGGGGACCGGCGACCCAGCCCATGCCCGTCTGCACGATGGGCACGTCGATGCCGAGCAGATCGGTGAGGGCCGTCTTCACGGGTTTGGCACTTCTTCCTCGCCCGCGCCGTTCGGGTCGATGACATCGCGAATCAGCTTGAGGTCTTCGTCCGTCGGCAGGCGCGAGTCGGGCACGTCGGAATCGATGACCAGTTCGAAGCCGGTCGCTTCGACGACGTCGGCCACCGTCACTCCCGGGTGCAGCGACCGCAACCGGAGCCGGTGGTCGGGGGTCTCGAAGTCGAGTACGCACAAGTTCGTGACGACGCGCACAAGCTGGTGGTAGCGACCGGCTGTGCCGAGTTCCGCGGCGCGGTCGTACCCGACCCCGCTGACGACCGAGACAGTCGGCACGAACACCCGCGTCGAGTGGTTCGGGATCCAATACGAGGTGCGGTCGTTGATGGTGTTGCCGGGCGCGCCCCGCATGCCGAGCAGTTGCGTCTTCGGGGCGGCGCGGTCGCCGATGAACGCGAAGTTCTGGTTGCCGTAGGTGTCGATCTGGCTCCCTCCCATGATCACGTGGCGGCGGCCCGACCACACGATGTCGAACATCGACCGGTACGGGTTCCACGCCCCGACGACCTTTTCGGGTTCGTCGACGCCGACCGCCATCGCGTTCTCGACAAGGAGGGCTTCGCCGTCGGTCATGACCAGCTCGGGAGCGAATGTGGCGCGCGCGAGCCGTCCGCCGATCATCGGTAGCGTGCCGATCGGGTTGGCGAGGATTTCGCCGTTGGCGCGGAAGCACTCCGCGATCGCGACCGCGCACACCTCGGCCCGCGTCGGCGCTTCATCCCTCACGCCGATACCGCCTTCTGGTACTCGGCTTCGCTCACGTCGACGTAGCGGGCCCGGAACTCGTGCCACGCCTCGTCGCTCTTCGCGCTGGCCGTGTAGGAGCGCTGGAACGCTTCGTCGCGCGGGTAGTCGGGGACGCACTCCGTGAAGTGCGCGCCGTGCGGCGTCTCGACCACGCCGTCGGTCATGAGCCGGTTGATGCGCAGCGACTGGACCGGACCCTCTTTGAGGAAGTCGTCGGTGTCGACGATGCGTTCGACGCTCATGAACCGGCGTTGCGCGGCCATGCACATGAGGTCGTCGAAATACGGGTCGACGTTCAGGTACTGGCCGTTGCCGCCCTGGTCGCCGCGGTGCATGTGGATGAGCGCGACGTCGAGTTCGAGGGCCGGCATCGCGACGAACTCCTCCCCGTCGGCGTAGGGGGAGCGCACCGTGCGTATGTCCTCGTTCAGGCGCATGACGTCGGAGCCGAGCCCGACGCGCGTCGGCAGGAACGGCACCCGCCACGCCGCGGCCTGTAGACCGAGCAGAAACATGCCCTCGTCCAACTCCATCGTGGTGACCGCGCCCGACTGGCGCGCGTTGCGAAAATGCGGCTCGAGGGGAATCGAGTCGAGCGACACGAAGGCGTAGACGACTTCGCGGACCATGCCCGAACGGCACAGCAGCCCCACGTCGGGCCCGCCGTACGACACGATCTTGAGGTCCTTCACGGACGAGCGGGCCAAGGCCCGGACCAGCGCCATCGGCTTGCGGCGCGAACCCCAGCCACCGATGCCGACGGTCATCCCGTCGTGCACCTCGGCGACGACGTCGTCGATCGTCACACGTTTGTCGATCATCGTCTCCTCGGTCTGACAGGGCGTCAGATCGTACGGCCGCCGAGGTCATCGGGGCGAACAAGGCGGGCTCTACGGCGACATCGTGGCGACGCCGTAGTCACCGATGCGAGTGTCGCCCGTGAGAATGGTCAAACGCTCCGCCTCCGCCTGGGCCACGAGCATGCGGTCGAACGGGTCGTCATGGTGGCGCGGGAGCGCGCCGGCGCGTTCTGCGTGGTTGATTGTGATTGCGAGCGGCTCGAGGTCGCTCGCGACGAGTGCAGCCGCGAGATCGTCGGGGGCCGCGAGCTTTCCGAGCGCGCGTTTGATGGAGATCTCCCAGGCGCTGGCGGCGCTCACGAGGACACGCCGGTCCGGGTCCGCGATTGTGGCCTTCGCGGACGCAGTAAGCCGGCGGTCGTCGGCCAGCCACCACAGGAGAACGTGCGTGTCGAGCAGCAGGTCCACGCGGGCTATTCCTCGAACGCTCGCAGGAGATCTGCCGGCAGTTCGTCGAAGTCGTCGGCGATCCGCACTTGCCCTTTCCACAGGCCCGCGCGCCGCGGCCCGTGGTCGCGCCGGAAGGGCACGAGCTTGGCCACCGGCGTCCCCGCTCGCCCGATCACGATCTCTTCGCCGTCGGCGGCCCGGCGGACCAGCTCCGAGAAGCGCGTCTTCGCCTCGTGAATATTCACCAACATGGACTAAGTCTAGCTGGTTGAGCCAATGTCGGGGACGGGGCGGAACTGCAAGGCTTAGGGGATACGACGCCGTGCACCTCGCGGCGGCCGAGGGCATTGCCGACGAGGAGGTCGTAGTGGTCGCCGGAAACGCAGGCTTGTTGGCCGCGGCCACGAATCTCGGACTTGCCGTCACGGTGACTCGATGACGTCGGCCCTCGATTTCCGCGATCAGGTCGTGCTCGTCACCGGTGGCGGCCGGGGGGTCGGGCGCGGCATCACGCAGCGGTTCGTCGACGCCGGTGCGCGCGTCGTCGTGTGCGGCCGCACCGAACCGGACTCGCTGCCGGAGCGCACCGAGTTTGTCGCGGCCGACGTGCGCGACACCGACCAAGTCGATGCGCTCATCGCGACGATCGGGGAACGCCACGGCCGGCTCGACGTGCTCGTCAACAACGCCGGCGGCGCGCCTCCGTCGGACACGGCGACGGTGTCGCCGCGGTTCAACGCGTCGATCATCGCGCTGAATCTCACGGCACCGCTCACGTGCGCGCAGCG